>JALWHQ010000001.1 GCA_026983525.1 Anaerolineae bacterium
GTAGGGGGTAGAGGGGGGGAAGGAGAAGATGAAAGGACTTGGGAAACGGGGTAGGGTGGGGAAAGGTGCCGGGCGAGGATGGTCTGAGCCTGGTCGAGGGTGAGAAAAGGTGGGAGGGTGTGACCCTGTTCGGCCAGCCGGGTGCGGAGTTCGACCATCTGGGGAAGGGGCACCGCCGCGGCGGTAAGACGATCCACATGGGAAAAAACGTCGGCCACCCGACCCGAGAGGGCCAGCGTGCCATTGTGCAAGGCGTGGGCAGAGTGGACCAGTTCCACGGCCCAGTCCACTTCCTGAGTGGCCAGGAACAGGGTGCGCCCCTCCTGTCCCAATTGGGTGAGAAGCGCTAAGAGGGTGTCCCGCCCGACCGGGTCCAGGTTGGCGGTGGGTTCATCGAGGACGAGGATGCGGGGCTGCATGGCCAGGACCGCGGCCAGGGCCAGGCGTTGTTTCTGTCCGCCCGAGAGGTGGGCCGGCGCGCGCTCGCGCAGGTGGGAGAGCCCCACCATCTCCAGGGCCCAATCCACGCGGCGGGCGATTTCCTCCTCGGGCACCCCCAGGTTCTCCAGGGCAAAGGCCACCTCGTCCTCCACGCGCACCTGAAAAACCTGGGCATCGGGATCCTGGAAGAGGTATCCGACGCAGGTGGCAAGGTCGGGAACCGGTGTGTGGCGCGTGTCATGGCCGCAGACGACCACCCGGCCGCGAAATGTGCCGCCTGTGCGCTGGGGCACGATGCCGATGGTGCTGAGGAGGAGGGTGGTCTTGCCCGCGCCCGTCCGCCCCAGGAGGACGGCCTTTTCCCCCGGGGGCAGGGACAAAGAAATCCCCCGCAACACCAGGGCGGTGGGGCGTTCCGGTGTGAGCGGGGGGTACGCGTATGTCAGGTTATCGAAAACGACGTCCTCGTTCACGTCATCCCGGGGCATCGTCATTCGTGCCAGGATGTCCCCGAAGCAAGGTGGACGATGGGCGGGTAGGCTTTGCGCACGGCCATCATCAAGGGGATGCCCACCAGTCCACCGACAAACATCTGGATCAGGTTGCCGGGAAGTTCGGTCAACGCGCCACTCCACCCAATGCCCATGACCGTGACCTCGCCCACGAAGTAGGCCAGCACCATGAACAGCCCGCCCACGAGCCAGCCTATCGCGATGTGCATCCATCCGCGGTTGTAGCCGATGTAGCCGATGAGGAGCCCTTCCACACCGTGAGCGATCAGGGTCAGGGGGGCCCACTGGGCATACCCGCCGATGATGTCGGCCAATCCTGCGCCAATGCCTCCGGCCAGGAAGCCCACAACAGGACCAAAGGTGAGCGCGGCAAAGGTAATGGCAACGTCGGAGAGGTTGATGTATCCTCCGGAGGCGGGAACCGGCACACGCACAACCAGGGTAAAAACGGTGGTGAGAGCGATCATCAGGGCACTGATAGCGGCCAACTGGGGCGTGAACTTCGTACGTTCCATCGACCTTCCCTCCTCTTTTCCTCGGCAGGATGGTGCTCGACCGATTCGCTTATCGCGAGCACTTACAGTATACCCGTTCCCCTGGCCCAACAAAAGAAAAGGGACACGGTGTTACCGTGTCCCTCCATTGACGATGTTTCGACCGCGCGCGGGGCCGGCTAATTCAGGTAATCGCGCAGTTGGCGGCTGCGGCTCGGGTGGCGCAACCGGGCCAGGGCCTGCGCCTCGATCTGGCGGATGCGCTCACGGGTGAGTCCGAACTTCTTGCCCACCTCTTCCAGGGTGTAGGTGTGGCCGTCATAGAACCCGAAGCGCAAGCGCAGGATGCGCGCCTCACGCGGCCGCAGGGTGTCGAGCAGTTCCTCCATCTTCTCGCGCAGCAAGGACTGCTCAGCCGCGTCGGGTGGCGCCTCCACGTCCTCGTCCTCGATGAACTGGCCCAGGTTGCTCTCCTCTTCCTCCCCAACGGGTTGTTCGAGGGAGAGGGGCCGTCGGGCCACGCGCAGGTAGCGACGTACCCGCTCGGGCGGCAGGCCCAGTTCCTCCGCAATTTCCTCCGGCGTGGCCGGGTGGCCCAACTTCTGCTCCAGCATCTGGGCCGTGCGGTGCAACTGGCGCAACTTGTCGCCGACGTGGACGGGCAGGCGGATGGTGCGGCCCTGGTCGGCCACGGCGCGGCTTACTGCCTGCCGAATCCACCACGTGGCATACGTGCTGAACTTGTAGCCACGGGTGTAGTCGAACTTCTCCACGGCCTTCATCAGGCCCAGGTTGCCCTCCTGGATAAGGTCGAGGAAGGGAACGCCCTGGCCGATATAGCGCTTGGCCACGCTGATGACCAGCCGCGTGTTGGCTTTGATCAACTTCTGGCGGGCTTCTTCTGCGTCCTCGATGATGGCCTCCAGTTGCTTGCGCTCTTCCTCACTCAGTTGGACGCCGGATTTCTCCGCGTCTTCCAACTGGGCCTTGGCCAGTTTGCCCGCTTCGATGCGCTTCGCCAGGTCGACTTCCTGTTCGGCGGTGAGCAGGGGCTCACGCCCCATCTCGCGGAAGTACAGGTCGACCGTGTCGCCCACGGGCACGTCGTCCAGACTGTACATGTCTTCCTGGACGACTTCCTCGGTTCCTGCCTGTTGGGCTGCCTCTGCCTCCTCCGCACTTTCGTATACGGGAATGTCGCGCGCCTGCAACTGGGCGAAGATCTCGTCCAGAAGTTCGGTGTGCTCCTCGACTTCAGGAACCAGGGTAAGGATGTCCTCATATGTGATGTAGCCCTGTTCCGTGGCCACCTGCATGACCAGGGACAGCGCCTCTTCAATTGTCAGTTCATCATCCTGATAGAATTCATCCATGCGCATCATTCCTGCGCCCCCGCCTGTCTGAAGATTTATGTTCTCCTGGCTGAGAAGATGTCCTCGCACCCAGGAGAACATAAACGTTTGGGCCTATAAAGGTGGGTGCTGCCCCCGGATATACCGGAAAGCAGCACCGTTGCTTACACCTACACTTTTATTTGACTCGCTTGTATCTCGTATACGTGTAAACTAATATCTCGACGTTATCCCCATCTGTGGGGGGAACTTCTGCCGAAGACCCGGTCACCGATTCCGATATATCCTGACGCCTGCCATTCTCTTTCGGATACTTTCGCCGTTTAGGTTTACGTCGGTGACGGCGTCTCCGGTTTTCCGTGCGTCTCCGCTCGCCCATATCGCCTCCTTCGTATCTCGAGGAGGAGGCGAGGGTGGCCTACCCACCTATGCAGACACCCGTCTGCGCCCGGCGAGACAGGCCCTTCCGACGAGAGCGGGATGACATCATCGCCGTCGGGCGAGTTTGCGCTCCAGCTTGCGCTGGCGTCGGCGCTCCCGGCGAATGGCCTTTTGGCGCTGAATGCGGCGCAATTCACTCTTGGACGTAAACCATCGCTTGCGTCGCACAGTGCTCAGGATGCGCGCCTTGGCAACCTTCTTGCGAAATCGCTTTAGCAGTTGTTCCTGGGACTCGCCAGGGCGCAGAACTACGGTGGCCATGCAGTCTCACCTCCTTCCTCAGAATGGTGCTATACGTACGAAAAGGGCACGCACACACGTGCCCTTGTACAAGACACTACCGTAAATGGCTAACACCCACTTACACATATCCATAGCGGGGGATATTTTAACACACTCCCGATGTAAAGTCAATACCCCCCACCCTAAAATTGGAAAATTACTACAACATTTTTACGAAATACCCCCCGCTACTCCCGTCTTGTACATGAGGCCAAGGCATGCAGGATATTAGATCTGGCCTCTGGGAAACGCTGTTCCAACTCATGCAGAAGCGCCTTGGCTTCCGCTCGAGCCGTCTTCCCGGAAAGGGGACATGCAAAGGACGTCTCCTCCACCTTTATTCCCAACTTGCGCATGTAACGCCGCGTGGCCGACTCGGGGACATCGGCCAGCGGGCGGATGAGGGTGATCTTGCCCCCGAACATGGAGAGTTTGACCGCCATGCTCTCAAAGCGCCCTTGGTAGAGCAAGTTCATCAAAGCCGTGGCCAACACGTCATCCTGGTGATGAGCCAGGGCAATTTTGGAATACCCCATCGCGTACGCCGTCTGGAAAAGGGTACGCCGCCGGTGCCAGGCACACCGCTGGCACGAGACAGGCCAATCTTCCCCGGCGGGAATGTCCATGCGCGGAAAGACAATGGGAATCCCCCAGGTATCCATCAGGTCTTGCAACACACGCCGCCGCTCCTCGGCCTGAGGGTCTGGGTACAGGACGTGCATGGCCAGGAGGTCGTACTTTTGCGGGCGGTAGCGACGGCGGATGTGCAGCAGGCGGGCCAGGGTGAGGCTATCCTTGCCCCCTGAGACGGCCACCACAATGCGATCGCCTTCTTCGATGAGGTTGTGTTTCCCAATGGTTCGGTTGACGATGCGCAGAAGACGCCGTTCGTCACTGGTGAGCATGGCTACTCCCGCATGAGTCCCTTTTTCCACGCGTACACGGCCGCCTGGGTACGGTCGGCCAGGTGGAGTTTGCTGAGGATGTTGCTCACGTGGCTCTTGACCGTCTTTTCACTGATGACCAGCCGTTCGGCGATGTCCGCGTTGCTCAGTCCCTCCGCGATGAGGCGCAGCACCTCCAGTTCGCGCTCGGTCAGGTCGGCAAAGGGACTGCCCTCCTCCCTTTCCGGGAGCCCGTGAAGTTCCTGGATGACACGCGCGGCCACGCGAGGATGGAGCACGGCTTCCCCGCGCGCGGCCTTGCGCACCGCGTCCGCCAGTTCGTCCGCCCCCACATCCTTCAGCAAGTAGGAGATGGCGCCGGCGCGAATGGCCGGGAAGATGTGCTCGTCATCGTGGTAGGAGGTCAGCACGATGACCTGGGTGCGCGGGCTCAAGCGCTTGATCTGGCGCGTGGCCTCGACGCCATCCATGTCGGGCATGACCAGATCCATAAGCACCACATCGGGCACGAGTTCGCTGACCATGCGCACTGCCTCGCGACCCGATGCGGCCTCGCCCACGACCTGAATGTCCGGCTGCGTTGCCAGAAAGGCGCGAATGCCCTGACGCACTACCGCGTGGTCATCCACAATGAGCACGGTGATGGTTGACATGAGCCCCCCTTGGGTTACAGGTTACAGGTTACAGGTTAAAGGTTGAAGGCGAACGTTGCGACCGCCGTACACCACCGGATTTCGGGCGTACCCTCCACATCCGCTCCCTAACGCGCAACCGGCAGGTGGACAACGATACGCGTGCCATGCCCCGGCGCGCTGTCGATGGTTAGCCACCCCTGCAAGCCCGCCACCCGCTCCTCTATGCTGCGCAGGCCAATGCCCTTGCCGCGCGCTTCCGCCACGTCGAAACCGCGCCCATCGTCCGTTACGGTCAGCGTCACGCCGTCGGGCGCCCATGCCAGGTGCACGTCCACCCGTGTGGCTCCACTGTGCTTGGCAACGTTGGACAGCGCCTCCTGCACGATGCGAAAGAGGGCTTGCTCGACCCGTAACGGCAGGGGACGCTCTCCCTGCACGCGCACTTCGGCCGCGATGCCCGTCTGCTGCGACCACTCGGCCACATACTCGCGCAGCGCGGCCACCAATCCCTTGCCCTCCAGGGCCGCGGGACGCAATTCCCGAATGAGCGCGTTGAGTTCCTGCTGGGCCTGGCGCGCCAGACGTTCCGCCTCCTCCAGGTGGATTTTAGCCTGCTCAGGGTCCTGGGCAAGGAGATGGCGGGCCGCGGCCACCTGCATCACCGTGGCAAAGACCTGCTGTTTCACTGCATCGTGCAGCTCTCGCGCCAGACGATTGCGCTCCTCCAGGGCAGCCAGTTCCTCGCGCGTCGCAAGCAGGTTCTGCAACTCCTCGGCCATGCGATTCAGACGACGAATCAACTCGCCCAATTCATCTTGCGACGTGTCCCGCACGGCAACGGAAAAATCCCCTCGGCTCCACCTGTCCGCCGCGCGCATGAGGGCCTCCAGGCGACGGGTGAGCCCCCGCGCCGTCAGAAAGCCGAACACGGTGCCCACCACGGCGGCAAAGGCCAACACAACCAAGGCGCTGGGAAACAGGGCGCGCGCTGCTGCCGTGGAGAATTGGCGAAGGCTCAAGGGCAAGGAAAGTTGGAGCACGAGGGTCCCAACAATATCACCCTCTTCCGTTAGAATAGGAGCCGCTATGCCGATGTTGCCCTCATCGCGCGTGACCAGGCGGGACGTGTCGGGGGTGCCGGCGAGGGCCTGATTCATAATGTCAACCATGCGGGGGCTGACACACTCCCGCAGCAAAGCCCCCTGGGGGCACACCGTGTTCGGCACCATGCTGACCACGCGTCCGTCCCGGTCGACTACGGCAGCAAAGGCCACAATCATGGGATCGAGGTCGACCGAGACAGCCTGCCCGCGACGCAACTTGCCGGTGCGCACGAACCCTTCCAGCCAGCGAGTAATGGCCTCATGATGGGACGGATCGGCGAGGTCCGGGGCCAGGTCGCGCGCCGCCTCCTGAAGGGACGGCACCAGCATTTGGGGCAGTGTGTCCGAGCCCAGAAGCAGGTAACCGGCCGCGACAAGCAAAGCGATCTCGACGACCAGAATGGCCGCGGTGGTCACCAGGGTGTATGTCAATGTCAGTCGCCACTGCAACCGACGCAGGTTCGGCCGGTGGAAACGCATAGGTTGCCCCTTTGGAAGAGCAGATGATGGACGATGGACGACAGACGATGGCAGAACCGCCATCCATTGTCCATCGTCCATCGTCCGTCGTCTCTCCTTCGCGCGTTCAATAATCAACGCCCCCGCTCACGCCCTTGACGTTGCCTGTCCCATTACACCGTCATGTCCTGGCGTCGAAACAGCCACACGCTTGCCCCCAAGAGCAACACCGTGTATACCGCTAAGAGTACGGCCGCCGTTTCAGGCTGAAGGAGGGACACCGTGCTCGCGCCCTGTATCCCCACCGTGACCTCAGAGCCCGCGGTGATGTGCTGGGTCAGACTCTTGGTCAACATCGTGGGCAGGTAACGGGTCACGCTGGCCACCTCGGGCGAGAACAGGGACAGAATCTCGGCCACCATGTTCTCTATCAGCAGAGTATACCCCAACCCGACTCCGATTGTCACCATCGTGGAACGGCTCGCCACGGCCAGGAGAAAGGCGAGCGCGGCATAGGGAACCAGGGTGTACCCCACAACGACCATATCCCCCACAAGGCCCAGGGCATCCACCTCCTGAAGGGGAAGCGTGCCCAGTTCCGCGTAGGTAAAGACCGCGGTTACACCGCCCCCCACGAGGACGGCCACGAGCACGAACGCCCCCAGGAAGAGGATCGCGATGGCGGCCTTAGCCAGCAGGTAGGCGGTGCGCGAGACCCCTCGACTCAGCCAGAGGTGCACACTGTGCCAGGTGTACTCCTGAGCCATGAACGCGCCGACGAGCACGATGACGAACAAGCCGCCTATTTCGCCACCGTTGGCGAAGGTGAGCGCGTTTTTCAACCCCTGGGGCCAGTAGAGCATTCGCCGGATCTCGTCGGCAACCTGCGGGGGCATTTCGCGAGCGTTGCCCTGTTGAAGCGCGGCAATAATGGCAATGTGCAGGATGCCCACGAGAAGGGCGAAAATGAGCACCTCGGCCCAGGGCAGCGCGCGTCCAAACAGTTTGCGCCTTTCCACAGAGAGCAAACGCACAAACTCGGATCGCATGATCGTCCCTCCTGTTTCTCTTTGATATGAAGTTTCAAGGTGTCTCCACATACGTGGTGAACATCTCCTCCAGGCTCTTGTACTGCTGAAGGAGCGCGCGGACTTCCCCCTCTGCCACGATGCGGCCCTGATGAATAAGGGCCACACGGTCACAGATTTGCTCCACCTCGTGCAGCAAGTGACTGCTGAGGAAAATCGTCGTGCCCCCGTCGGCCAGGGCGCGCAGGAGTTCGCGCATCTCCTTCATCCCGATGGGATCCAGGCCGCTGGTCGGCTCGTCGAGCACGAGCAGCCGCGGCCGGTGCAACAGGGCCGCAGCCAGCCCCAGCCGCTGCTTCATGCCCGTCGAATACCCCTTGACCTTGCGCTTCGCCGCGTCCCTCAACCCGACCAATTCGAGCACCTCGTCCACCCGCCGCTCATCCACGTCGGGATAGAGCCGAGCCAGCAAGCGCAAGTTCTCGCGACCGGAAAGGTAAGGCAGAAAGCCGGGCGTGTTGACCATAGCCCCAACCTGACGGAGCACGTGCGTACGGGTGGGGCTGACCTCTTCCCCCAGGACGTGGACGCGCCCCGCCGTGGGGTAAAGCAAGCCCAGAATCATGCTGATGGTGGTCGTCTTGCCGGCACCGTTGGGCCCCAAGAACCCGAACAGTTCTCCCTCCTGCACCTTCAAGTTCACGTGATCCACGGCGACAAGGTCGCCGAAACGTTTGGTCAGGTCGAACGTTTGTAGTGCGTACATGAGGTCTCCCTCCCAATTGGCTGGTTGCTTCGCAATGAGCATGTGCGTTGATCCTTCGATTCCACTT
>JALWHQ010000002.1 GCA_026983525.1 Anaerolineae bacterium
GTATAGGTTGGGGTGGGAGTTGGGGTGGAGAGGGGTACAATATAATCGACGAGGAACACGTTCAAATGGGTAAAAAGGGCAGTCCCAATGACGAAGTCATACGTCCAGCCGTAAGTACCGTCCAGCCAACCACTTACCATCACGTAGTATATTCCATCGGCAGGAGCCACCCAGCGAATGAGCGACCAGCCCTGGCCGGGCACCGCGTCGTCGTTCTTGGCCAATCGGCGTCCCGCTTCATCGTACAGGGTCAGTACAGTGTCTCCCTCGTCGCTCAAGTTGGTGGTGTAGATTAGGTAGTGGGCCCCCGCCCGAGCCCGGAAGCGAAACCAATCCTGATCCCCCCTGTAGTGATACGAATGGTGCTCACTGCGGCCGGGCACTTCAATCCACGTCGCGAACGCGCGCGTATCATCGGGCTCGTAGCGGTCGGGTAAGATGACGGATACCCACACAGGAGGCGTCTGGTTGTTCTCCTCATCCGGATCCACGTAGGATGGGGTAAGGGAGGCGACCAACCGCAACGGCGCTTGGTCGGGAGAAAGGACAGGGTTCACCACCGCCTGCACTTCGATGGTGCCCGACTCCCCCACTTCCAGCGGCGGCAGTTCCCAGGTGTAGGGCGCGCCCTCGACCGGAACCACGCGCGGGTCAGAAGCACGGTAGGAGGAGGCCACCAAATTGGTGAGGGGCAAATGCACGTAGGCCCGGGCCGAGCGCCCCGGCCCCTGGTTACGATACGTGACCAATAACTGTACGCGGTCACCGGGAAAGACCGGTTGGTCGGGACTCACGGCCAAATCCACGGCCAGATCCGCGGGCTTGAGGAAAATGGACGTGGTTTGGGCGTTGTTGTCCTGGCGGGATTCCGTCCAGTCGGTGGAGGCGGCGATATGCACGGGTAGCGTGGTGGTGGTAGGAGGGGTGGCTGTGCTGGTGCTCATCCGCACGTGCACGGTGACCGTTTCGCCCGCAGGGATCGTGCCCACATCGAGCACAAGGGGATCCATCTGTAAGGGGGCGAGTGGGGTAGTGCCCAAGAACGCGCCGCGGTAGTCCACCTCCGCGGGGAGGGTGACGGTTACCCGTGTGGACGGCGCGGGCGCGTCGCCGTTGTTACCTACGACAATCGCCAGGTCGAAGACATCCCCCAGGTCAACCGCGTCCGAAGGGGACCGCGCGTCCACACGTATGTCCGCGGTATAAGAGGCGATGCGCAGTGCCGGGTCTCCCAGGATACCGAATGTGTCAATCAGGTCGTGGAAGAAGCCCCCCGTATCCCCCTCATACAGGGCCACCTTTCCGGCCAGGGTGGCCTGTCCCAGAAGGCGCTGATCCTCGAAGAAGAGGGCCTGATAGAACCCCCGATGCAGGTAATCGTGTCCGTGGGCCACCCCCAGCCCGGTTGCCGCCCATGAGGCCACCGCGCCCCGCCCCTCTGTTCGCACGACCACCTCTCCCAGTGAATCAAACCCGGAGGCGTGGAAGTAACCGCTCAAGCAGGTCATGTCCAACATAACAGGCATGCGCCCATCGTTCCGCAGTTGGGGCACGACATCTACACTAAAGAGTACTTCTGCGGCCCACCAGGGGATGGTGGAATGCCCAATGTAGTTGAAGAGGAGCGCCCCCTGGTCATATGCCTCCTTGATGGCTTCCCTTGTCTCGAAAATATCGGTGTGGGTAATGCCCAGGTAAATCTTCTCCGCCTGATAAGGGTTAGGCACCAGGTGATCTGCCACTTTGTCTGAAAGTTCGGCAAAGTTACCCGCCTGATCCGCATTGTCCGCCACGAACACCAGCCGATAACGCCAGTCACCGGGTGGAGGCGCGGTCTCGTAAGCGATGATCTTGTCCACCATCACATTAGCCTCGGCCTCATTACGGGCAGGCAGGCGTCCAATGAACATGTCGGGCAGAGGATCGTCGCCCTGGATGGTCACATAGCGGTTGTCGCTGGCCGTCTCGCCCAGGAACGGATCGACCATGCGGAGCAGGGGCGGGATGAGGGTTGGGGTGTTGAATCCCTCGTAGTTCTTGAAATCGTAGGTGCCGTCGCCCAGGAGAACGACGAAAGTCGGCGCGGGCGGCTGCCAGTTGTGGTAGGCGTAGGAGAGGAAATCGCGAATGGCCTCCGCACTCATCACGCCGCCGTTGAACTCGTCATACACATCCTGCACGTTGACCACCGCAACGCGATACCCTTGACTCTCACGATACTCGGCCAACCGTTGGGCCGCGCTCATGGTCAGGTCATGGGCGATGACAATGTAGTCCGCGCCGTTGTCAGGAGAGCGCCAGTTGGAGGGTGTATCCCGTTCAACGCGCGTGGGACGCACCGCGCCGGCCGTGGTTCCCGCCCAAAAGTGAGTCTCCCCATGAAGGGGGAGGCTGGCCCGCACGGTGAACGTCCCCTCGGCCGGAACCACATCGCCCTGCAGACGCCGCGGTCGGTAGGGGTCGGTCACGTCGAACAGCCAGGCATCGGACGAGGAAAGGCCGGAGATGTTGACAAGGGCGCGATCGTTCCCGTTCAACGAAAGGGCGAGACGGTCCTCACGCGCTATCAGACCGCGAGGATAAGACACTCGAAACCAATTGAGGTACCCAACGTCCTCCGGAGCTTCTGTATCCCCCACCGCCTCCAGGCGGAACACGTTCCCCTCCGCCTTCAGGATGGAGGCATCGAAGGGGAGGGGTTCTGACCAGGCACGCTTTCCATCCCAATAGGCTTCGCCCACAAGAATATCGTTCACGTAGAAACGCACGTGATGGTCAGGATTGACCTGAAAGTAAGAGGAGGTGGCTTGTAGGTTGGGCTGCAGAATGGCCGTGCCTTCAGGGATCAGACCGGGGGCGTCGAAAGATGCCTCGCGCACAGGACGGCTGGTCGGCCGCCCCACGCTGTAGTAGGTCCAGTACCAGTGATCTGCCCCCTCGACGCGAGGTACGTCACTCAGGTAAACGCGATTCTCTTCTACATGTACAGTTTCGGTAAACCGGTCGGTGACCGTCCCACCCAGATCAGGTCGGGCATCGACCGTTTCTATGCGCAATCCAGGCGTATCGTCCACCCACAGCCAATATACATTCTCATCGGTGTAACGGGTGCGCGTTTTGCGTCCATAAAACACCAGGCCATCCCCCTCGTCCAGGCGACCGTCCTCCCCTCCCACGACCCACAGCGCGATCTCTGTGTCCTTCTCCGCCATGTGAATGTTCTGGGGAGCGACCGAGTCCACGGGGAACCCGGCGGCGCGCAGGGTGGCGACGTCGAGAAAGACCATGCCATCCTCGACAACAACAACCTTGTAGCGGGTGACCTGGGTAGCCCGAGCAACACGTGCTTGTGGGTGCACCTTTCGCTTGGGCCAACGCCAGTGAATCGATTGGGCGTAATTGAAAAGGGCCTTGTGTAACACAGGCTCGAACTCATCCGTGGGATCTGCGTAAGCGGTCTCCAGAGGTGGCACGCTCAGGTGGAGGGTAATGGTAAACGTGTGGGCCACCTCCATGGTCATCAAATCCGCGCTGACGTGGACAGGGGTGAGACCCAATCGGGCATAAGACTGGATGCGCAGGATGCCCACGTCCTCCACACGCACCACCGTCTCCGGAAACCACGCGGGCAGGGAAACCTCTTCCGGGCGAGGGACAACTTCGCGCAGGCCCGTGTACCGCAGCGGGGTGGACGTGCGCAGGGGCTCGGCCAGCCCGGGGCGCGGCTTGGGGATGTAGAGACTGCCCAGTTCGACGGGCGCGGGCAGGGGATACTTGGCCCGCTCGCTCACCTCCACATCGAGACGTACACTGGCCCCGGGGGGAATGCCCAACATGAGCGAACGCTGGGGGACACGCGGCTTTGCGGGAGCACTCAGGGGCTCAAACCCCGGCAGGGTGATGCGTGAGCGCGGGCCTTCGGGCGTATTTACCACTTCGACGGTTGGCTGGGGTAGGCGGACGCGAATGACAATTGCTTGGGTATCATGACGCACAATGGAAAACGTGGGCTTCGTAACCCGGGGTTGAACACGCGCGAACACACTTCCTCTCAACACAAGGAAGAGTGCCAAGCAGAATACCCCCCCGACAAACAACCGTTGGCGCTTCACTGTCCGCCCTTTATTCATCCATGGCGGGGACACGCGCCCTGCTAACCGCCCAACGCTCCCCATGACATCATGTACCTGGAGAGGGTATCGTTTACACAGGACTGTGCAGGGGGTATTATATCCCGTACGACATACCCTCCTCCATATAATAGAGACGGAACGCAGGGCAAAAAGTCACTGACAGGCCACAAGAAGGGCAGGGCCTAAGGCCTGCCCTTTTCTCGCTACTTGGGGGGAAGGATGCGCTCCTGGCCGCCCATGTACGGCCGCAGCACCTCGGGAATGATGACAGAACCGTCGGACTGCTGGTACGTCTCCAGGATGGCGATCATGGTGCGCGGGAGGGCCAAACCCGACCCGTTCAAGGTGTGCACGAAACGTGGCTTCGCGCCCTTCTCCGGCCGATAGCGAATGTTCGCCCGTCGGGCCTGAAAGTCGGTGAACCAACTGCACGAGGACACCTCCAACCACTCCTGGCTCCCCGGCGCCCAGACTTCGATGTCGTAGGTGATGGCCGCGCTAAACCCCAGGTCACCCGTGCTCAACAATACGACCCGATAGGGCAATCCCAGCCGCTGCACGATGGTCTCCGCGTTGGCCAGCAACGATTGCAACTCATCCCAGCCCCGCTCGGGCTCCACGAATTTCACCAGTTCCACCTTGTCGAACTGGTGCACCCGCTTGATACCGCGCACGTCGCGGCCCGCGGCGACCTTCTCCCGACGGAAACAGGGGGTGTACGCGGTATGGTAGATGGGCAGGCGTCCCGGCGGGAGGATCTCATCCGCGTACAGGTTGGTCACGGGTACCTCCGCGGTGGGGATGAGCCACAGGTCTTCCTCGTGATCCTTGTAGAGGACATCCGCAAACTTGGGGAGGTTGCCCGTCCCGAACAGGGCCCGGGAGCGGACCAGGGCCGGCGGGTACACCTCGGTGTAGCCGTGTTCGCGCGTGTGCACGTCCAGCATCCAGGTGATCAGGGCCCGCTGCAAGCGCGCGCCGTCGTTCTTCAAGATGTAGAAGCGACTCCCCGAAATCTTAGCCGCCCGCTCGAAGTCGATGATGTCCAGCATGGGGCCCAAGTCCCAATGGGGCATGGGGTCGAAGTCGAAGGTCTTCGGCTCCCCCCAGGTCTTCACGATGACGTTGTCCCGCTCGTCCACGCCCTCGGGCACGGACTCGTGAGGGATGTTGGGGATGCGGGCCAGCACGTCGTGGAGTTGGCCCTCGACGGCGCGCAACTCCTGTTCGAGCGTGTCCAGTTGGGCCTTCAGTTCGCGCATGGCCGCGATCTTGGCCTCGCGTTCGGCCGCATCCTTGGTGCGGCCGATTTCCTTGGACACCCGATTTCGCTCCGCGCGCAAGGATTCCACCTGCTGGAGCACCTGGCGCCGCTTTTTGTCCAGTTCGAGAACCCGGTCCAGCAGGGATTCGTCGTCGTGGCGTTTGCGCAGGGCCGCGCGCACGACATCGGGGTGTTCGCGAATCAGGTTGAGATCGAGCATGTGTTACCTCCCTCGAAGCACCTTCTCCAGGAACCGCGCCACGCGCTGCATGGCGTCGATCTGGTTCTCCCGTTTTGTGAACCCGTGTCCCTCGTCAGGATAAATGTGATATTCCACGTAAATACCCTTTTGCTGAAGCACGTCGGCCACCTGCTGGGTCTCCTCCGCGGGACAGCGGATGTCGTTCGCGCCCGCGAGGAGCAGCAGGGGACAACGGATATTGTCCACGAAGAAGATGGGGCTGCGATCCCGCCAGAGGGCTTCGTTCTCCTTGGGATCGCCCATCATCATGCGGTCGTAAGCCTTGAGCACTTCGTCCTCGTTCTCGTACTCGGTGAACCAGTTGACGAAGGGAACGATGGCCACACCCGCGGCCCACAAGTCCGGGTGCTTGGTCACGGCCATCATGGTCAGGTAGCCGCCGTAGGACGCGCCCATGACCGCGATACGCTTCTCGTCCACGTACCCCGTCTGCTTGAGGAAATCCACCGCGTGCACCACGTCCAGCAGGTCCCCGCCCCCCAGGTCCATGCGGTTGGCCTCCTCAAAGGCCCGACCGAAGCCCGTGGAACCGCGGTAGTTGGGCGCGATGACGATGTACCCGCGCGTCACCAGATAAGCAATTTCTCGATTCCAACGGTTCACACTCTGCCACGCCGGCCCGCCATGAATGTGAACAATGGCCGGGTTGGAACCGTCCCGTTTGAGGTTGGGCGGCAGGTAGAGCAGGGCCGCGATGGGGGTCCCATCGAAGGACGGGTAGGTGACCACATAGGGCTGAACGAAGTGGTCGGGGGTGAGTCCGCCCACAAAGCCGTGGGTCACCTGGTAAGACGAAAGATCGTCTACGTTGACCACCCACACGTCGGTGGGACGGTCGGACGAGGTGAAAAGAACGGCCAGCCGCGAGGAATCGGGCGAGAAGCGGGCCTCCCAAATCCACCCGGGGGGCAAGGGCACGGCCCGCCGCGCCCCCGAGGTTACGTCATGAAGGTAAAGGCGCTTGTTCCCGGCCACGTTTTCCGCGTAGGCCACGTACCGCCCGTCGGGCGACCAGTCCAGGGCCTCCACATCCCAAGCGGACGTGTACAGCCACTGGACCTGCCCTGTTTCCACGTCCAACAGGGCAGGGGCCATCATGCCGTTGGCCGTCTGGTTGGTCACCATGAGGACGCGGCGACCGTCCGCGCCCCAGGTGACGGCCCCGGCCCACCCTTCATCGGGAATGGGCATTAGCCACCGCTCTTCGCCTGTGGTCACGTCGCGCACGGCAATGCCCACGTGCTGGTAGTCATGGGTGCGATTAATGACCAACTTGCGGCCGTCGGGAGAGAGGCGCGCGCCGTACACTACCCCCCGCTCCTCGTCCGCCTCGGCCAGCAGGGTGACCTCCCCGCCATCCGGGCGCATACGATAGGCCTGATACTTCCCCGGGGCTTCCAGTTCGGCCACAAAGGTGATGAAGCGGCTGTCGCGCGTCCAGTAGATACTGCGATATCCCACGCCCTCGGTGTGGGTGAGCGCAACAGGCTCTCCCCCATGAGCGGGAAGGCGGTAAATGTTGGGCTTCTCGTTGCCCCCGACATCCTGGGTGTAAAGAAGCCAGCGGCCATCGGGGGAGGAGTCTTCGAGGGTGGTACGCTCCTCTGAAACACTTAGTTGAACCGGCCATCCCCCCTCTGCGGGAACATGCCAGATGTTCAGACGCCCGGTGATGTTGGTCTCGAAGAACAACCGGTCGCCCTCAGCAGCCCAGCGTGCCGTGCTGACGGCACGCGTGTACACGAGGCGCAACATGTCCACGGGACCAAATTCAGGACGCCGGGGACTGCGCAATTCGGGATTGTGTAGGCCAGCCGCAGGTGTAGGAAGGGCCACGTTTTTTTCTCCCTCAGAACCGTATCCTCAATGCAACTTCTACGTCTTCCCTATTATAGAAGGGACTAACAAAGCGACAAATTGCGCGCAAACCTTTTAGTACATCTCAGAAGGAGCCTCAACATGTGGATGAACCGTTTGCGACGTATCCGCACGTTGGTTCTTACCATCACGGTGGCCGTAATGGCCGTTTCCCTCTCTTATGGACTGGCCTCTGCCGTACCGGACTCGGGCGGATCGACCACAGTACCCCCATCCCCCATCTGTGTGCAACTCCTTGCCGATCCGTCCTTTGAAGCACGCTCGAGTGCTTGGAACCGTCCAACGACCGCGTATCCTGCTCGCTTCGTGGACACACCGGTATTCGACGGCTCATGGGCCTTGCAGACGGGCATCCCCATGAACGGAAGCAATCGGTTTTCTTACTCTTCCGCTCAGCAGAAATTTACCATTCCGGCCGCGGCAACGCGAGTGACCCTGAACTTCTACCGTTACCTGACGTCCAACGAAAACACCCTGGCCCGCGCGCCCGCGAACATCAGCCAAATGGATCCGCGAGCCATACCGTTGAGTACCGACGCGCAGTATGTGTTGCTGCTAAATCGATATCAACAGGTCATGCGTACGCTGCTCTTTACTTACGCGCGACATAACCCTGTGTGGAAAGCCTATACCTTTGATCTGACCCCTTATGCGGGGAAGACCATTTACATCCACTTTGAAACCTTCAACGATGGACGCGGGGGCAAGACGGCCCAATATATCGACCTGGTCACCGTAACCGCATGTATGCCCACGGCATCCCAAATTCACATGCCCATGATCATGAACCGCTACCAAATCCCCATCCAGCCCGTTACACCTACGCCTACCGATACTCCTACGCCTACATCCACACCCACATCTACCCCAACGCCTACGCCCACACCCACGCCTACGCCCACACCAACACCTACCCCAACACCTACACCGACACCCACCCCC
>JALWHQ010000003.1 GCA_026983525.1 Anaerolineae bacterium
TTTAACGCCCATTAGCACCAACAAACCGGATGGACGTAGAGATCTCTCAACTTTCCAAATGGACGCATGCGTTCTACACTTGTGTTGGACGTTAGATGGATGACACAGTGAGCATAGAGATGAAATTACCGGTATTTACCTGCTTATGGAGGACGCTGGCGATGAAGTTGAAATGGTGGGGGCTGATGGTTTTGGGCGCGTCGTTGTCCGTGTTAGTCGGATGTGTTGGGGGCGCTTCTTCCGCGACGGTTACGCCTGTACGTACGGACCAGGTCGTGGTGGTGGCCAGCATCGCTCCCCTTGGGGATTTTGTTCGCCATGTGGGGGGCGACCGGGTAAAGGTGGAGGTGTTGGTTCCACCGGGAGCAAGCCCTCACACATTTGAACCCACGCCGGCCCAGGTACGACGTTTAGCCACAGCAGACCTGCTGGTTCTGAACGGGGTGGGACTGGAATTTTGGGCCGAAAAGATGGTGCAAAGCGCGGCCAACCCAAACCTGCGCGTGGTGGTAACCTCCGAGGGGTTGGACATCATGCAGACGGTGGATGAAGAGGGCAAGGTGGGGGGCAATCCTCACGTCTGGCTCGACCCCATCAACGCGGCGTTGCAGGTGGCCCGCATTCGCGATGCTCTGATCGAGGTCGACCGGGCCGGTAAGGATATATACCTGAAGAACGGAGCCGCCTACATCGAAGACCTCAAGGCTCTGGACCGGGAGATTATGCTCACCGTGGCCCAATTTCGGGAGAAGCGGTTCGTGGCCTTCCATTCGGCCTGGGTGTACTTCGCCCGCCGATACGGGTTGGAGCAGGCCGCGGTGATCGAGCGTGTGCCGGGCAGCGAACCATCGCCTGGGGAAATCGCCCAAGTGGTGGAGACCATCCGTCGGGTGAAAGCCAAGGCGATCTTCGCCGAACCGCAACTCTCATCCCGTGTGGCAGAAGCCATTGCCGCCGAAACCGGGGCGCGCGTGCTCTTCCTCAACCCCCTGGGTGATCCACCCGATTACGCGTACATCCCGACCATGCGGCACAACCTCGAGCAATTGGAGCAGGCGTTGAAGTGACGGAGAGGGAAAGGGGCCAAATCATGAGTGCGCCGGTTGTGGAGTTGGTAAACGTTACCGTTGCGTTCGATGGACAAGTGGTCTTGGAGGACGTCAACCTGCGGGTGGAGCCGGGGCGTTTCGTGGCCATCATAGGGCCGAACGGCGCGGGAAAGACCACACTCCTGCGCGTCATCCTGGGCTTGGTAAAGCCTGTAAAGGGGAAGGTTCGAGTGTTCGGCAAGCCCCCAGAGCGCCTGGGGGATGATCGGTCGCGCATCGGCTACGTGCCCCAGATCCTCAGTGTGGACTTGAAGTTCCCCATCACTGCAGGCGAAGTTGTGTTGATGGGGCTCTACGGGCGCCTTGGACTTTTGCGACGTCCTTCACGCGAGGACGTGGAACAAGCCCGACACGCCATGGCCCGTGTGGGTGTGGCCGACTTGTGGGACGTGCCCTTTGGTGTCCTATCCGGGGGACAACGGCAGCGGGTCCTCCTGGCGCGCGCGCTGGTCAACAATCCCGAGTTGCTCATCCTCGACGAGCCCACGACCGGCGTCGATGTGGCCGCCACAGATGCCCTCTACACACTGCTGCACACCTTCCACGACCAGGGCATGACTATTCTAGTCGTCTCCCACGACGTGGGGGTGGTCGCAAGTTACGTGGATACGGTGGCCTGTATCAATCGTCGTCTTGTGGCTCACGGGCGTCCGAAGGAAGTCCTGGGCTCGGAGCAACTGGCCCAGATGTACGGGTGTGATGTGGCCCTCTTCACCCACGGTCGGGTGCCCCACATTGTGGTGGGGGTGGAGGAACCGGAGGCGGAAA
>JALWHQ010000004.1 GCA_026983525.1 Anaerolineae bacterium
ACCGGGGATATCGATGGTCAGGGCGCCAATTTTGCACCGGCTGACCGTCGTATGAGTTTGAATACCGGTCCGTTTGAAATGCAACCCGACGAAGTTCAGGAAGTGGTCGTGGCATTGATCGGTGGTCGTCCGGGCGAATCCCGTGTGGACGCTGTTGCCGATTTGAAGATTACCGACCAGATCGCCCAAAGTTTGTATGATGATTTGTTCACAACCGTACCGAAGGCTCCGCCTTCTCCAAAAGTTACGGTTACACCGTTTGAACGGAAAATCTTGCTGAGCTGGGGTGAAGACCCTGCTGCTGTGAAAGCCACGGAAGAAACCGTGTACAAAGATAGTCCGACAACCCAGTATGAATTTGAAGGGTACAATGTTTATCAGTTACCCAATGCCAGCGCTATTGATAAAGCCAAACGTATTGCCACGTTTGACAAGATCAATGGCGTAACCATGATTACCGGAAAACGCTTCCTGCCGGAATTTGGCGCGGAAGTGGTTGTTCCGATCCAGTATGGTAATGACTACGGTATTCAGCGGTACTTTGTGGTGGATCAGGACTACATTACCGGTGGTCCGTTGTATCCGGGTAACGAATATTACTTTGCCGTTACCGCATACAACTACAATCCAGATCCTCAGTTGATCGAAGACAAAGCTCTGGAATCCTCCATTACGCCGATCCTGGTTACCACCCAGAGCACCAAACCGGGTGTTCGGTATAATGCCGATCCGGGTCAAGAACTGGATGTAACGCATACTTCTGGTTCTTCCGATGGCCAGGTGAAAGCGGTGGTTGTCGATCCTGCCGCAGTAACCGGTCATCAATATGAAGTATTCTTTGAAGTCGATGATGATACCAATTCCGCAACCTTTGGCGAAATTCTCTGGGGTGTGCGGGATGTTACCACGGGTGAAGTGAAAGTCCGTGGTCTGCAACAGGCCAGTGATCTGAATACCCCGGATGGTCTGCAAGTAATTGTGGACGGTATTGAATTTACCGTTGCCGGACCGCCCAAAGATTACAAAGACTTCATCGTCGTGGCCAATGCCAATGGCCCGTTGCCCGAACCGGTTGGTGCTGCTCCGGATTGGTACGGATTCCCCGGCCATGGGCGTCCTACCGATGATCAACAGGTCGGTGCTGGTCACTGGATGTTCCATTGTACGACCCTGAGTGATGGTTCATACGAAACCTTCCGTTATCGTACCACACAATACACGGGTGGTTTCGGCGAACCCAATCAGGGTATTGGTGCCATTATTCCGGATGACTATGAAATTCGCTTTACTGCAACGGGATCCATGGGGTACTTCAACTGGACAACGTATCAATTAGCCCAGGTACCCTTTGAGGTCTGGAACGTGGTAGATGCCAATAATCCGGATGATGACTTTATGGTCATGCCGTTCATCCTGGATATGGAAAATGTGAAAAACCAGGGTGAATTCAATATTACCAACCTTGACCATGCAGCATCCAGTGCAAATAATGACCCGGTAACGGATGCTATTTATATGGTTCAACCGGAAGATCGTACCCCGGGTGATGCCGGTTATCAGACCATTAAAGCATTTATTGAAGCGGATACCGATACTTCTACACCGAATTATTTCTTCTGGGCTATTCGCTATGAAGGCTTCTCCATGCCGGCAATTATGCGGTTGTTGTTCTTCAACTGGAATGGTGGTACGGTACCGGATACCGAAATGGTATGGACGGATTATCCCTACAACCAGTTGCTGCCGGAAGAGGGAACCATCTTCCGTATTGTGACCACCAAACCCAATACGGTCAATGATGTGTTCTCCATCCAGGCACCGGCGGTAGATGTTAGCGCCGCGACAGCCAAAGTGGATGTGGAACAACTGTCTGTATT
>JALWHQ010000005.1 GCA_026983525.1 Anaerolineae bacterium
TCCAACATGACCATCGCGCCACCGTGTCCAGCCTCCTCCATGACCATGCCCTCACTGTGCGCACCCAGTCCCATCTCTCCTTCCATACCTTCCATGCCCATCTCACCCATCGGACTCTGCTCCTGCATCCCCATACCGCCCATCTCTCCTCCACCCATGCCTTCCTCTCCTTCATCGTGTCCAAACCCCATCGGCATGGCCATGCCTTTGACGATCTCTACCTCCACGTTTTCCAAGCCCTCGAAGAAGTCGGGTTCAGGGGGTTCATACACGCCATCTTCCGCGTGAACTTCCTGGCCTGCCATGAACTCGTGCGTGTGCAGGCTCACGTTGCGCAGACGAAAGCGCACCGTGGACCCCGCCTTGACACGAATCACTGCGGGGGAGAACTCGAAATCGTCCAGGAGGATGGTGATCTCCCCATCAGGGCCAGGGCTGGCCGCGAAGGGTTTTTGCAGGGAGAGGGCAATCGTATCCGCATAAACGATGGCGAGCATCAGCCCTCCAAAGAGAATGGCAAGAATGACCAACCAAGTGCCGGGCCGTTTCATCGGTCCTCCCTCCTCAGAGCAAGTAAAGCGATGTGAACACGCTCAACCACACCACATCCACAAAGTGCCAGTACAGCACGCCTGCGTACACTCCCCAATGATTGTCCGCGCTGAACGCGCCTCGTCGCGCGGCCAGGTAAACCAGGAACAAAATGACCAGGCCGCTCAAGAGGTGCAGCGCGTGCATGCCTGTGGTCAGGAAAAAGGTGGATCCGAAGGGTGTGGATGGCGGAAAGTGAGCAAAGGCCACACTCCACTCATAGGCCACCAGGATCAGGAAGAGCACGCCCAGGCCCATCGTGATGAGCAACCCGCGTTGAAGCCCTGCCTGATCCCCGCGCGCGATGGCAGCCTCTGCCCGCGAGGCAAAAATACTGCTGGCCAACAGAATAGCCGTGAGCACCAGGCCAAGGAGCACATTCACCTCATCGGGCTTGAACGTGCCTAGGGCCAGAAATCGGTACATGTGCAGGGCCAGGAACATGAAGGCTTCGGAAATGATGAAGAACCAAAGCCCCATCTTATTGATTTGCAGACGTGTATATCCACCCTCGTAGACGGCTGTTGCGTGGTGCGACATGGTTACTTTCTCCTCCTCGTGCGTCCGTTATGTACTATGGTGCGCCCGTTGCAGAAATGTCATATGCGGCCGTGGACAGTGCCAGGAACGCCGTAGTCATAGGGGCCGCCCACAACCTCGGGCACGCGGGGGAAGTTGTGCTCAGGCGGCGGCGAAGACGTAATCCACTCCAGCGTGCGCGCGCCCCACGGATTCTCCTCGGCCACGGGGCCACGCAGCCAGGCGTGTACCATGTTGTACACGAAGATGAGGAAACTCGCGCCCAAGATAAAAGCCATGATGCTCACGAACATGTTCATCCCTGCCAATTGAGGCGGATAATCCCCAATACGGCGGTTCATGCCGTTCAGCCCCAACCAGGCCATGGGCAAGAAGGTCAAATTGAAGAAAATGAACATGAGCCAGAAGTGCAGTTTGCCCAGTTTCTCGTTGTACATGCGGCCCGTGATCTTGGGGAACCAGTAGTAGATAGCGATGAACAGGCCAAAGATACCGCCGCCCACAATGGTGTAGTGGAAGTGGCTGACCACCCAGAAGGTATCGTGCAGATGGATATCCGCGGGCAGGTCCGAGTTGAACACGCCCGTGATGCCGCCGATGAGGAAGTTGAATACCATGCCCAGCGCGAAGAGCATGGGCGTCTTGAAGCGTAACTTCCCCTGCCAGATGGTGCCCAGCGCGGAGAGGAAGATCAACCCCGTGGGCACCGAAATGGCCTCGGTAGAGGCC
>JALWHQ010000006.1 GCA_026983525.1 Anaerolineae bacterium
GCGAAACGGACCACCTTAACGTCCAGGTGTACAACCGCTGTATTGGGACGCGCTTCTGTGCGAACAACTGTCCCTACATTGCTCGTTATTTCAATTGGTTCGCGCCCGACTTTCCCGAGCCCTTGCACGAACAATTGAATCCCGATGTCACCGTGCGAGGGCGCGGTATCATGGAGAAGTGCACTTTCTGTATTCAGCGCATTCGTCGGGTGGAAGAGGACGCGAAAGCAGAAGGACGTCCTATTGCAGATGGGGAAGTCCAACCCGCGTGTGCACAGGCCTGTCCTACTGAGGCCATTGTTTTTGGGGATTTGAACGATCCGACCAGCAAGGTCGCCCGCTTGGCGAGCAGCCGACGTAGTTTCAAACTGCTTGAAGACTTGGGAACCGAACCCGCGGTTATCTACCTCAAGGGAGGCGATGCCCATGTCGTCTGAAGTCAATCGCAAAACGTGGGAAGAGTGGGAAAAAGGAGTACTCGCCAACGGTGAACAGGCGTTGCGCGAAGAGTTGCTCCTCGTCGATCCCCGGCCTCGCAGTGAAATGAATCGTATGTTGCTCGAGGCCATGCAGCGTATTACCCCGGGGTACGTGATCACCTTGCTCATTTTGGGGACTCTCACACTCGTGGGGCTCTTCTTTGCCTGGGGATTTCAGATGCGTTGGGGTATGGGGGTGGCTGGTATCCGGCGTCCGGTGTTCTGGGGATTCTACATTGTCAACTTCGTCTTCTGGATTGGTATTAGTCACTCTGGTACCTTCGTATCCGCTATCCTGCGTGTGTTCAAAGCCGAGTACAGCCGGCCTATTACGCGCGGAGCGGAGATGATGACAACGTTCTCGCTGATGGTGGCGGGACTCTTCCCACTGATCCACCTGGGGCGCACCTGGCGCTTCTACTGGATGATCCCGTACCCCAATCAGCGTGAACTGTGGCCGAATTTCCACTCGCCGTTGCTCTGGGACATGACGGCCATCTTCACGTATCTCACGGGGAGTACGTTGTATCTGTATCTTCCATTGATCCCTGATTTTGCTATGGCTCGTGATCACACGACCGGGTGGCGTCAGAAATTGTATCGCATCCTGGCTTTGGGATGGCGAGGAACAGAAGAAGAATGGCGTCACCTGATGACCGCGATGAAAATATTCGCCTTCGTCATCATCCCCGTTATGTTCTCTGTGCACACCATCGTGTCATGGGACTTCGCCATGACCAAGAAGATCGGTTGGCGTAGCAGTATATTCGGTCCGTACTTCGTGGTCGGCGCTATTTTCTCCGGCGTTTCGGCTGTGATTACCATGCTCTTGATTGCCCGCCGATCGCTCAAGTTGCATTACTTCATTCGTACCGAGCATTTGGAGGCGCTCTCCGTCTTGATACTCATTTTCTCTTTTTCTTGGACGTATTTCTTCTTCAACGATTTCCTGGTGGAGTGGTACGGCGGCGATGCTGTAGGGCATCAATTGCTGACCTTACAGGCGCGTGGCCCGGTCGCCCCCTTGTGGTACGCCATGCTGATTTTCAACATTCTCATTCCGTGGGCGACCCTGTGGAGTAAGAAGATCCGGCGTTCTGCAACCGCTCTATTCCTCATTACGTTGGGGATCAATATCGGCATGTACCTGGAGCGCGTCATCATAGTGACCGGGTTCCTTCAGAGGAATCGCATGCCCTTTGACTGGGGCACCTATAATCCGTCCATTGTGGAGTTGAGTATTACCGTGGGCTCGTTCAGCATGTTTTTCTTCCTGTACTTGCTCTTCACCCGCTTCTTGCCCTATGTACCTGTATGGGAGGTACATGAAGGGCAGTTGACTCATAAGATTGTGCGTGTGGGGCGAGCTGTTGTCACAGCCAAAACACATTTGGAATGAGAAGGCCTTTGTGTGCCGGTTGCATAAGGTAGTTACTCTCTACCGATGAGGGAGGCATTTCTATGGCAAGAACAGAGACCTCTCCCATATTTGCCTTGATCGATGACATTGATGCGGCTGCCCGGGTTGTGGAGGAACTCGAACAAGTAGGGGTAAAGCCTGATCAGGTGGAAATCCTGAGCGGCCTACCCATCGATCATGCAATTCTGGGGCGGCCGAAGATTCCAGAACGCATGACGGTGATTACCCCTATGGGCGCGCTTATCGGATTCCTTACCGCCCTTTTGTTCGTGTTTGGCACGGTGGCACTATATCCCATTCGCGTGGGAGGACATGCGTACTTCGCATTGCCTCCAAAGTTGATCATTATGTATGAGTTGACCATGTTGGGGATTATTCTAAGTACGTTTTTTGCCGGGACGTTCTGGGAATCGGGCTTGTTGCCGTTCCGCAAAAAGGTCTATGACCCTGCGGTTTCGGATGGGCGTATTGGCTTCGTTATCTCTGTCACAGGCGATCTGCGCGAGCGCGCCCTTGAAGTGTTGCGCCACTGGGGGGCTGAAATTAAGGAGCCGGAGTGGAGGGCACTATGATTAAGCGCATTCTCATTACTTTGGCGATTCTGGGTGTACCCTTGCTGGCAGGCCTGATCGTCACCTATGAGATCATCAACGTTGAATTCAATTCCTTCATGGAGGATCAGGTCTCAATAAAAAATCAGGAGGGCCCGATCATCCCTTTCCCAAAGGATTCCATACCCTTTAATGGTGTGCCCTATGTAAAAGAGGGGCGCGCAGCGGAAAATCCATATCCGGGTGATCCGGAATCTATCGCTCGAGGGGAAGCCCTCTTTGCTATCCATTGCGCGGTCTGTCATGGGGATCAAGGCCAAGGGGGCGGTGTTGTCGGTGGATATTTTGACCCACCACCTCCTGTCTTGGACAAGCAATTATTAAGTAACCGAAGTGATGCGTTCCTGTTTCAGGTTCTCACAGAAGGTTTTGGGCGAATGCCGCGCATGGTGGAGAACTTGTCTGTGCAACAGCGCTGGGATGTCGTGAACTACCTGCGCACCCTGGCGCAGCAATAAGGAGGGCCATGGAAATGCCGTCACGATATCGAGCCATCTTCTTCGTCTCTTTGCTGCTCGTGACCATTGTCGTTGGGGGGTGTGCCGATCCTCGCCCGATTAAACAGTTGCCTGCCCCCACTCCCATAGGACGGCTTGTAGAGCCTACACCTACTTTGGTCCCGGCATTGGCTGCAGTGATGGGGGAAGGCGAAGAGGGCACAAGCACAGCGGAAGTCCCCGCTGTAGCGCCTGCTCAGCTTCCAGATGCAGGAGCCGGACAACAGATATTTGTCCAGAATTGTGCCGCTTGTCATGGTGAGGACGGCAAGGGCATTGTTCAGGGGACCCCGGACTATACGGATCCCGAATATGTACGCAACGTTATACCGGCCGTCCTTTTCGAGGTTATCACTAAGGGCAAGGGCGCGATGCCCGCGTGGGAAGGCACATTGGACGAGCAACAACGTTGGGATGTGCTCTTCTACGAGTTGGATTTTGGGATTAAAGAAGAGGATTTAGCAAAGGGGCAGGACATCTACACGCAGAATTGTGCTGTTTGTCATGGTGAAGATGGAAAGGGCATCGTTCAAGGCTCTCCAGATTTTACATCACCCGAGTTCTGGGTGAAGGCGAGCATGGCCGACCGGTTTGAAGTTATCACTAAGGGCAAGGGGGCCATGCCCGCGTGGGAAGGTACACTCAGTGAAGAAGATCGCTGGGCAGTGCTTTCCTATATTCGTACCTTCGGCTATAAGTCCGTCCACCAACCATAACCTGGGTATGGACGTGTCTGCGGCGTTTTGGGTTCAGATATCGATCTTTCGATAGAATCTCAAGGTACAGGTAGAGAGGTAGGGGCGACATATATGTCGCCCCTACCTTGTTTGTTGTAACTGAGATATAATGCAGGAGTAAATGGGCAGCAATGCTGCCCCTTAGTCAGAGAAGAGAGAGTCGTCCATGGCCCGGGTACCTCGCCCACACTACATTAAGGCCCGCCTTATCGTCAATCCCTTTGCCCGAGAA
Organism: Anaerolineae bacterium; assembly: GCA_026983525.1. Lineage (GTDB taxonomy): Bacteria > Chloroflexota > Anaerolineae > JAADDB01 > JAADDB01 > S141-23. Next base: position 3,977 of record JALWHQ010000006.1, read on the forward strand.
GGGGATCGTTGGGATGACCTACTTCAGGCTGAGGCCTTCCTACGCAAACAGGGATGGGAAATTGAGCGTGTATATACTCAGCATCCATTCCACACGCGTGACCTGGCGCGGGAGGCGGTGGCTTTGGGATTCAATGCGGTTGTTGTGGCAGGGGGGGATGGGAGTATTGGCCAAGCTGCTGATGGTCTGGCCGGTTCTGATGTGGCCCTTGGGATCATCCCCGCGGGGACAGGAAACATCTTAGCCAGAGACTTGGGCCTTCCCATCCCTATGCCGTGGTATCCCAGAGCGTTTTTGGACGCTGCTCGCCTTTTAGTCGATGCCGAGTGGTATCGCATAGACTTAGGGGCAGTCGAAGATGTTCGGGGCCAGCGACGTCGCTTCATCAACTGGTGTGGCGCGGGCCTGGATGCGGCCGTGACTCAGCGTGTGGAATCCCATATTGAAGAGAAAAAGCGTTGGGGAGTCATGGCCTACGTGTTGCCTGCGGTGCAGGAAATGATTGCCTACGATCCCCCTCACTGGCGAATCAAGGTCGATAGCCACACATATGAAGGGCGCTATTACCTGGTTGTGGTGAGTAACAGCCAGTTGTACGCGGGGGTTATTCGCTTGGCTCCTAAAGCGCGCATGGATGATGGCTGGCTTGATGTGGCCCTAATTCACGCCGAAAGTCTGCAGGATTTTTTGCTTACGTTGCCCTCACTGGCAGTAGCGGGGAAACCTTCTGAGGAGATTATCCTTGCACGCGCGCGGGAGATTTACATAGAATCTCTCCCCGTGCAATCTGTTCACCTGGATGGCGATCCCACTACCGAAACTCCTGTGCGTGTCTGGGTGGAACGCAGTGCAGTGACTCTGATGGTCCCGTCAGGCTCTCGGCTGCCCACCCATCTACTTAGCCATACAGCCGTCCAAAAGCACGGCTTCAACTTCAAGGAGTTGCTGCGATGGCCACGGTTCGTGCCTGGAGTGTCTCCCAACTGACCGCGCACATTAAGGCCCTTTTGCTCGACGATGATCTTCTGCGCGATGTGTGGATTGAGGGTGAAATTTCTAACTTCGTTCGTTATTCCTCGGGCCACTGTTACTTCAGCCTGAAGGATGCCGGTGCCACGCTTCAGTGCGTTATGTGGAGATCGGTGGCCGATTTGCTGCCCGAATTGCCGGAAAATGGGCAGCATGTGCTGGCTCATGGGTATATCAATGTGTACGAGCCTCGTGGTACGTATCAGCTATACGTGGATTATGTGCGCACCGATCGGTTGGGCGATCTGCAGGCCCAATTTGAGGCACTTAAAGCTAAGTTAGCCGCTGAGGGACTTTTTGCCGAGGAACGCAAGCGTCCGCTTCCCACGTGGCCCCGACGCGTTGGGGTTGTCACGTCGCCCCACGGTGCGGCCTTGCGCGACATTGTACGCGTGATTCGTAATCGATTTCCGGGGGTGGAAATTATTCTCTCGCCTACCCTGGTGCAGGGCGACGGGGCCCCCGATCAGATCGTGAAAGCGTTGCGCGCGCTTTTCCACTACGGTGAAGTCGACGTTATCATCCTCGCCCGGGGTGGTGGTTCTCTGGAGGACCTGTGGGCCTTCAACGATGAGATTGTCGCGCGTACGATTGCGGCCTCGCCTGTACCTGTGGTAAGCGGGGTTGGGCACGAGACGGATTTCACCATTGCAGACTTCGTCGCCGATCTGCGTGCAGCGACTCCTTCGGCCGCGGCTATGGCCGTCGTGCCAGATGGCGAGGAGTTGCGTGAAAAGGTCCGCATGTGGCAAGAGCGCTTGCTTCAGGTTGTACAGGCAAGGCTGATGATGGAGCGTCGACGCCTGGAAGGGGAGATGCGCAGCCTGGAGGTACATTCACCTCAGACCCAGGTGGATAAGGCCCGCCAGCAAGTGGATGACCGGTTGCGTCGTATGGAGCGGGCCATGCGTGGCCGTCTTACCTTGTCGCGTGCACAGGTGGACGGTCTGCGCTCGCGTCTGGATGCTCTTAATCCTATGCGCGTGTTGGAGCGTGGCTATGCCATTGCTCAACGCGCGGATGGAGGCATTGTTGCCTCCATTGACGATGTGGAGGTGGGAGAGCATTTATGGGTACGGCTGCACGATGGACGGGTGGAATCGTGGGTGGTAGGAAAATCTTCAGAGTTGTGAAGTATTCATAAAGTGCCGAATGAATGAGGAGGGAAGGCAGAAATGTCTCAAGTGCCGGTAGATGAGTTGTCCTTCGAGCAAGCGTTTGCGGAATTGGAGGAGATTGTGCGGACACTGGAGGCAGGCAACCAGCCACTGGAGGAGGCGCTGGCACTTTATGAACGGGGAATGCAGTTGGCCACACGATGTCAGAAATTGCTGGATGCCGCGGAGTTACGTATTCGACAACTGGTCCCCAATTCTGAAGGGGGCTATGATGTAGTAGAATTTCGCGGTTCTTTGGATAAGCGAGACTGAGTGGTTAGCAGCGCGAACGACGTTCACAGGGTGGACTTCCATATGGTGTTCCATAGAGACCTGGTAGGGTGACGACTTCTTGGCCCAGGCAAGGAAGGAGGTTGCTACCCTCTGAAGTTTGTGCTATATTCTCCCCTGTTGAGTGGGAATACGTTCATCTCGCGCGAGGAGGTCTTGCCACGTGAACGTCAGCCGTTCAGACCGGTTGTGGCTACCGACAATCGCAACGGTGGTCTTGACGCTGTTATTCGCGTGGCAAGCGCTCTCTACCGGGGGATCCCCCCTCGTATGGTTCGCTCTTCCCGTGGCCGCTATTCTATTCTTCCTCTACATGGCCGCGGGCTGGACAACGGGCGTGGATTATTTCGCCGCTTGGGTACAAGAAAGCCCCGGCCGTGTGTATGTGCTACCTCTGCTCCTCTGGGCCATTTCTCTTCTGTACGGGATGTCGGCAGGCCGTCTGACCTTGGAGGCTGCAGCCTTTGGGCTGGCCTTTTTGCTTATTCCCGTTGAATTAGCCCGTCGCGAGGCCACGCCCTGGCAACCACGTGATCTTCTCCTGGGGTGGGGAGCCTTGGCCATTCCCCTGATGACTCCGTTAGCCGGGAAACAGCCCTTTGTGCTGGAAGTTTCCTTGCGTGTGGGGGCATTCTTGTTGCCCGCGCTTTTCGTTCTTTTTGCTCGCGGTCGCTGGACGGGCATTCGCCTGCTTCTGGGGATTTTCTATGTCTGGTACAGCATCGAGTTTGGTGAGTATCCCCGCCTTAACTTTCCTGGGGTCTCCCTTTACCACCTGTACGCGTTTGTGATCGTGCTGTATGCTTTGCTTGTTGCAGGATACTTGCCTGCGGTGGGGTTTGGCTTGTCGGTGAGCGCTAAGGAGTTGGTTGTAGCGGGTCGCGAGTTTCTCTTTTTCCTCCCTATTGCCCTGATCATCGGCATTGCTACGGGGTTTCTGGAGCCTCATTGGGGACTGCCACCCGTGGGAGAGATGGTCGCGAAAGCTATTGCCATTTTCGTGTTCACGGGTGTTCCGGAGGAGTTACTCTTTCGCGGGATCATTCACCGGTTCGTGGCCGATTACATTCCAAACCCGATCCATGCTCTGGGGATTTCTTCCCTTATCTTTGGGGCTGCCCATTTGAACAACCCTCCCATGGTGGGGATCTACTTCATCCTTGCTACTATTGCCGGGTGGTTCTACGGCCGTACTTATGTAGCAACTGGTCGCATCACCCCTGCTGCCCTTGTCCACACCGCGGTAGACTGGGTGTGGGGGATGGTACTCTAATTTAGGTTGAAGGTTAAAGGTTGAAGGTTAAAGGTATTCCCGCCAGCCTCTCAACCTTTAACCTTTAACTTGCAACCTGTAACCTGTTACTCCACATCGAGGTTGCCATGGTACGAGGCCGAAAGAAGAAGGAGGCAGGCAGTACCACGGCTGGAGGTGTGGTCATTGCCGCGCCGGCCGTGGAGACGATACGCGTGATGCCGTCCTGGTGGACGGTCGAGCACGGGCTGTACGCCGCCGTCCTGCTGATAGCCGCCTTTGTGCGCTTCCTCTGGCTGGGCGCGCGCCCGCTGAGCCCAGTCGAGGCACATAGTGCTTGGTTAGCCTGGCGCAACACCGGGCCCTTGGAGCATATCAACGTGTTCGGGGTTGATCCCCTCACATATGGACTTCAGTGGGTGACCTTTCTTGTGACGGGAGGGGGGGATGCCTTAGCACGGCTGTGGCCCGCGTTTGCGGGCGCGCTGTTGGTGCTCATCCCCTTGGGACTGCGGGAGCACATAGGGCGGGAGCGCGCGCTGCTGGCAGCATTGCTGCTGGCCCTTTCGCCCCAGGCGACGTATTGGAGCCGCCACGGGTCGGGGACGATCTTCGCACTGGCAGCCGCCTTAGCCCTGGTGGTCGTCATGGTGCGCTGGCTCGACGCGCATCGCAAGTGGCAAGAAGAGGGCGGGCTGCCCCCCTTCGAGGCGCCGGGCCCCTGGCCTGTGGCTTTGGGGATCGGCACAGCCTTGTTGCTCATGAGTGCACCCGTTGCGTACAGCGCGTTGGTCGGTCTGGCGGTCGGGTTCTGGCCTCGATGGCGAGAGGTCGGACGGGTGTGGCATGAAATCGGCGCGGCCGCGCGGCGCCGGGCCGCACTCGCGTTCCTTCTTACCACCGTTGGGATCGGCAGTGCATTCCTGACAGATATCCCCGCGTTGGGCAATGTGGCCGACCTGGCCGGACGTTGGCTGGCGGGCTTCTGGCAGGGGGCTGGGTATCCGTGGTACTGGGTGCCCTTCCGTCTGCTGGCCGATGAGCCCTTGCTTGTTGTGCTCGCTGTGTGGGGGGGCGTGCGCGCGTGGCGTCGCCGCCACCCGTTGGATCTCCTCTGGCTGGGCTGGGCCATTTCCGGGCTGCTCCTGGGCTTTCGGCCCGGTCGCACGTCTGCCGATGTGGTTATCCTCGTCGGCCCGCTGGCCTTTCTCGCCGCGGACGGGCTGTGGGAAGGCGTGCAGATGCTGCGTCGTCCGTCCCCCACCTGGCGAGAGGAAACCCTGCTGGCTTCGGCCTTTTTCATCATTCTTGCCTTCTGGTTCATGATGTTGGCCGGCTATTTTGCTGTGGGCGAGTCCCGGTATGTTCCGGCCCTTGTTGTCGTGCCCCTCTTGCTTATCGGGCTTGGGGTTATGTACGGGGTGTGGTTGGGGCGCCAGGCCACCGAGCGCGTGGCCGTGATTTCCTTGCTCATCACGGGCGCCATCTGGACGTGGATGGCCCTTTGGGTGCAGAACCTGCACGTGAACACCCCCGCGGCGCTGAACGCGCTCCCCGGCATTGAGCGGGTTACCACACACCCGAACACGCGCCTGATGGTTCAGACCCTGGAGCGCATCTCCGCGGAGACCGCGACCGACATGCACGAGGCGAACATCGACGCGGTATTGCGGCCCGAGGATGATGTGCTGCGCTGGTATTTGCGGAAGTTCCGTAACCTGCGCGAAGTCTCCAGCGTCAAGGCCATAACCGCTGCCATTGCCGTTACGCATAAAAATGCCCCCGCGCCCCCGGGCTACACGGGCATGGATTGGATCATTACCACGACCCAACTCCCCACCTCCCTCGAGGGCCGGATTTATCACTGGTGGCTCTACCGTGAGGCTCCCCTGCCCGCGGAACGGGAGGAGGTGGTGATATGGTACAAGGGAGGATGAAGTGGGGTTCAAGGTTAGAAGTTAAAGGTTGAAAGTTGAAGAGTGGTTTGGCTTTGCATGGGGGCCTGGGCTAATCTCGTGGCTCAACCTTACTCGGTAAGGGGGAACCGACACAATGCATGAAATCAGTTTGCTTGGCTGGGGTGAGAAAAGGCTTCGACAACTGCGTTCCGCACTTTTGTCGGCCAACTGACCTTTGACCTTCAACCTTTAACCTTTAACTTTCAACCCTATCTCTTATCTTTCCCGTGGAGGCAGTTCGATGTCGAGGTCGGAATCTATAGAGCGTCACTCTAATAGCACGTTGAGTCACTGGTTGACCTGGAACGCGGAAACCATCGCCTACGTGATCATCGGCGTGCTGGCCGTGCTCAGCAGGCTGTGGATGCTGGGCGCACGCACCATGAGCCACGATGAGAGCCTGCACGTCGTCTACTCTTGGAATCTCTTCGCGGGCAAGGGCTTTGAACACACGCCCATGATGCACGGCCCCTTCCTTTTCCACGCCAACGCGCTCGTCTACTTCCTCTTTGGAGACACGGACGCCACCGCGCGGCTGGTGCCCGCGCTCTTAGGCATCGCGCTTGTCCTTTTCCCCATCTTCCTGCGCCCCTGGATTGGGCGGCTGGGCGCCATCTGTGCCTCGGTGCTCATGCTCCTTTCCCCTGCTCTACTGTATCACTCCCGTTACATTCGCCATGATATTTACGCTGCCTTGGGGGCTCTTCTTGTCATTTACTTTGCCTTCCGCTACCTGCACCGTCCTCGTGACCGATGGATCTACAGCACGGCTGCAGCGTTTGCCTATTTGCAGATCACCAAGGAAGTATCCTTCATTTATGGCCTCATCTTTGGCACATTTCTCGCGCTCATTTGGTTTGTGGACGTGTTGCGTGGGGATGAAGAAGCCCGGCGCTTGGGCAAACACCCTGCACTGGATATGGCCGTTCTCTTGGGGGGACTGGTACTTCCCTTTGCAACCCCCTTCCCCGTTCAGTTCATTCTCAAGGCCAATCCGTTGGATTACAGCAACGCGGGCATTGTACGCTCGGGCATCGTATTCGTCATTTTGCTGGTTTTGGGCAGCGCACTGGGCTACTGGCGTTTTCGCAACCGTTGGTTCATCGCTGCAGGCATTTTCTTCGCCATTGACACGGTTTTCTTCACCACATTCTTTACCAATTACAAGGGACTGGGCACAGGATTTGTGGGCTCTCTTGGGTATTGGTTGGAACAGCACGGTGTGCAGCGTGGAGGCCAACCCTGGTACTATTACCTGGTCATCGTCCCAGAGTACGAATTTCTTCCCCTTTTGTTGAGCGTGGGCGGGATACTGGCCTGGCTGCGCGGGCGGCCCAAACCGGAGGAGGAAGGTTCTGATCCAGACTACACACGTGACGAGCGATACCTCTTCATCACTTTCTTGGCTTGGTGGGTCTTCATGACCTGGATCATGTATTCGTGGGCGGGTGAGAAGATGCCCTGGTTGGCCGTCCATTTTGCGTTGCCCATGAGTATCCTGGGTGGGTGGTTCATTGGCCGGCTCATGGCCCTGCTGGACTGGAAGAGCATTCGCGCGCACGCGGGGTTGTGGATCCTACCTGCATTTCCGTTGACCGTGTATTTCCTGGTGCGTGTATTCCAAACGCGCCCCTTCGCGGGCAAACAACTCGGTCAGTTACAGGCCACTGTAGCCTGGTTGGTGGCTCTTGGTATTCTCGTCTTTCTGCTCTGGTGGCTGTATACCCGTTGGCAGGCCCTGGGCACGAACACCTTTGTACGCACCCTTTTCCTTTCTGTGACGGCTTTTCTTACCCTTTGGACGGTTCGCGTTACCTGGTACTTCAACTACGTCAACTACGACTATCCTGTTGAGCAGATGGTGTACGCGCACGGCTCCCCGGATGTCAAACTGGTCATGGGGCAAATTGAGGACATCTCCCGCCGCATGTACGGCGACCTGAGCATCACCGTGCCCTATGACGATGATGCCACCTGGCCTTTGGAGTGGTACCTGCGCAACTATCCCAATAAGCGTTATTATGCAGCGTCACCCAGTAAGGAAACGTTCCGGGATGCGCCGGTGGCTATTGCCGGATCCAAGAACGTGGATAAGGTGGAGAGTCTGATTAAAGTGGCCTGGCGGGACCAGGGGGGATATTACAAATTCCGTTACCGTTTGATTTGGTGGCCTTTGGAGTCTTACAAGGGGGGCCTGACGAATAAGTTGCGGGAGTTGATGACCGACCCCGAGGCGCGCAAGCGTTTCGTGGATGCTGTGCTCTGGCGCAAGTACCAGTATCCGACCTACGATTGGCCGTATCGTCATGACTTCTACCTCTTCGTGCGCGCGGACGTTGCACAGAAAATGTGGGACTTGGGTGTGCCTCTGGGCGCGGGTGCGGTTCAACAGGAGGAAGCCCCGACTGATGCGAGTGAGTATGATAAGGCATTTCGGGTTCACTCGGCCACGCGCCAGATCGGTGGTGGTCCAGGCAACGCGCTGGGCCAATTCCAATTCCCTCGTAACATGGCCCTCGCGCCCGACGGCAGCATCTACGTGGCCGACTCGGGCAATCACCGCATCGTGAAGTTCGGGCCGGATGGACGACCGGTGTCCATGTGGGGGCAGCAGGGGACAGAACCCGGCCAATTCAACGAACCGTGGGGCATCGCCGTCGACAAGCAGGGGTTTGTGTACGTTGCCGACACGTGGAATCATCGCATCCAGAAGTTCGATGCCGATGGGAACTTCATCACCCAGTGGGGATTCGCCGTGATGACGGGTGGAGCGTTGACGGATGAAGGCGGGTTCTTCGGACCACGGGCCATTGCTGTGGGGCTTGATGGGAACTTGTACGTGACGGACACGGGCAACAAGCGTGTGCAGAAGTTTTCGCCTGATGGACAGTACTTGGGCATGTGGGGGGGCGCGGGCGTGGAGCCCGGCCAGTTCGACGAGCCGGTGGGCATTGCGGTCGACCCCGATGGCAACATCTACGTGGCCGACACGTGGAACCAACGGGTGCAAGTGTTCGACAAGGACTTCGCCTTCCTGCGCTCATGGCCTGTGGATGGCTGGTATTCCGAATCAGTAGTGAACAAACCCTACATCGCGGTGGACAAGCAAGGGCGAGTGTATGTGACCGACCCCGAGAATTATCGGGTGATTGTGTTCGACAACGTAGGCAATGTGGTGGCCGTGTTCGGTCAATTCGGCCAGGATATGAGTTCTTTCGGACTGCCCAATGGCATTGCAGTAGACGGGGGGGGGAACATCTACGTGGCGGACGCGGACAATCATCGCATTCTTGTGTTTCCTCCACTGAAGTAGGTGGTGAGCGGCAGATATTAGGTGGTGGTATCTCTTACCACGACGAGGATGTCTCGCTTCTTAATGACCCGATCCACCGGGTGGACGAGACCGTTCCAGGGGGGATCGTTTAGCGCGCGCAGTCCCGGGAAGCCCTCCACCAGCCGCACTATTTCCTCGCGCGAGAGGGTACGCTGATCCCAAACGAGGACAAGCGTTCCCCCCTTTTGGAGGGAACGAAGCCATGCAGGTAATCCACGCGTGAGCAGGTCGATGACCAGTCCTCGGTGTTGAACGCCGTACGGGAAGTCTGTCACCAAAAGGTGGGCCTTGGGACTGGCCAGAAGGTCGAATGTATCCCCCGTGTCTCCCTGAGCAATAGCGCACGTCAGAGGAGGTTCGGTAACCTTGATCGTGAATGTCCAACGACGTCCTTTGCCTTTGACCCGTGCCCGATTGACATCATGTTTGACCCGTACGGTGCGCAGGAAGTGCTTCAGGTAGGCAACGGTCGTGTCCACCGTGCGGATGTCCTTGTCCACACCGAAGGCATCCCACCCACGTACCAACGCAGCAAAGAGGGAGGTTCCTCCCCCACAGAGGGGGTCCAGCACGCGTAAGCGCGTGCGGGGATTGTTCGCCCAGGGCGACGCAAACCACGCCAGGTTGATCATCAGGTCTGTAAGGAGTTCGTTTGTCTTCCCCTTATAGCGTCGTGTTTCCAGTAGCGTGCGCGGTAGGACTCGCTTTCGTTCCAGAGGTAAGGGTTCGAGGAGTAGAGGCGGACCTTTATGGATACGGAATACGGCCGCGGTGAGGGCAAAGAAACCGAGAAGTTCCAGGTCGGTTTCCGTTAGATTTCGAGCCAAGTGGATGCGTAACCCGTCTAACCCACCCACCGTTGCATATTCCCATTGGCTTATGTCACGCCCCAGAGGACTGGCGAGCCACTCCTGGGGCGCGAGTTGACGCACCCATTGACTGTACAGTGTAGCGCGCTGAGGGGCAATGAGCGCGAAGAGGTGTACGCTCATCGCTCCCGTTCTCCCCGAGCCATGCCCGCGCGCAGGGCACGGATGTTCTCAACTACAGGCGCGCGCGCGTTGAATACCGCTGATCCGGCCACAATAACCGTTGCACCCGCAGCCACGACCTCGGCCACATTGTTTGGCCTGATGCCTCCATCCACCTCCAGTTCCACATGGGTGAGTCCCCGTTCGTCCAGCATGGTTCGTAGGCGCGCTATCTTCTGCGTGCTGGTTGGAATGTAAGATTGGCCGCCAAAGCCCGGGTTCACGCTCATGACCAGCACAAGGTCCACATAGGGGAGAATTTCCTCCAAGGCGGTTAGTGGGGTGGCCGGGTTCAAGGCCACCCCTGCCCTCTTGCCCAGGCCCTTGATTTGTTGCACAACGCGATGCAGGTGGATACATGCCTCCACATGAACGGTGAGCCCATCGGCACCCGCCTCCGCAAAAGCTGGGATTAGACGTTCGGGAGCCTCGATCATGAGGTGTACGTCGAGGAACAGAGACGTGGCCGAACGCAGGGCGCGCACTACCGGAGGGCCGATGGTCAGGTTGGGCACGAAGTGTCCGTCCATCACGTCCACGTGAATCCAATCCGCGCCTGCCTGTTCCGCTTCGTGTACTTGTGCACCCAGACGGCTAAAGTCTGCCGATAGAATGGACGGTGCCAGTTTGGTTTTCGTCATGGTCTTGGAACGCTCTTCCTGCTTCTACGTTGTATTTCGCTCTAAAATCCGCACGCCTTCTTCCGTACCTACGACGACTGTGTCCGCCATGTCCAGGAAGAGACCGTGCTCGAGGATGCCCGGCTGTGCGTTGAGGCAATCGGCCAGGGCATAAGGGTCGGTAATGCCGTGGGGGAAATGGCACATAGCCAGGTAGTTGCCGTTGTCCGTGTGCACGGGGTCCCCAGAGGGTTCCCGCAGCAGTTCCGCCTGACATCCGAGAGAAGCGAGCCAACGTAAATGGGCTCGCGCCCCAAAGGGGAGAATTTCTACCGGTAGTGGTCCGTGTGTACCCAGACGTCGTACCATCTTGGATTCGTCTACAATCACTACAAAACGGCGGGCGTGGGCCGCCACGATTTTCTCCCGTAGGAGTGCTCGCCCGCGCCCCTTGATCAAGTTCAGGTGTAGATCGATTTCGTCAGCCCCGTCAATGGCCAGATCGAGGACGTCGTGCTCATCCAAGGACGTCAGGGGAATACCAACCCTACGCGCATGTTCGGCTGTAGTTTCGGAGGTAGGTACAGCCTGAATTCGACTCACTTTACGTTGACGTAGAAGATCCCCCAAAAGATCGATGAAGTGTGCCATGGTGGTGCCACTCCCCAGGCCGATGACCATGCCATCTTTGACAAGAAAAAGCGCCTTCTCCGCGGCCACGTGCTTTAGATGTTCACGGTTGACGGTGCCCATTGTTCGACCGCTCCCTTCGCTCGTGAATGGGCAGGAGGAAGAGGAGACTCTTCGCGTGTCTGGAAAGACGTTCGGCAACACTTCCCAGGAGGACGCGCTCCACTCCTCCACGACCGTGGGTGGTATACATGATCACATCCACATTTTCCTTTTCGCTAATCTCGAGGATGGTCTCTGCGGGATCGGAGCCGGTCACCAGCGTGCGAACGTTCATCCCTTCCTCTCGCAAAACCGATGCCACGCCCTCCAGGTAGACCTGGCCTTGGCGCTCTGCCTCGGCGCGCAGTTCGGCAATGAGGTCGGCCACAGCCCCGTACAGTTCTGCTTCGGGGATTTCGGGCACGTGGAGAAGGATGATTTCTGCGTCGAATACCCCAATAATACCGCGCACGTAGGGAAGCACCCGCTCGGCAAACTCTGACCCGTCCAGAGGAACGAGAATTTTACGGACGCGTGGGGCTTCCGCGCGAGCCTGCGCTGTAGGGGGCACGAGAAGCACCGGTATAGAGGTGACTTGGAGGATGGCGTTAGCGATGCTGCCGATGAGCCATCGTTGTACTCCTGAGCGCCCGTGGGTACTGATTACCAGTAAGTCGGCATTCCGTTCGCGCGCGATACGGTCGATTGTCTCAGCTACAGGTCCCATGTCTACGACGACATCAGGCGTCATGCCGTTGAATTGAATACGACGGGCAACCTCGCGGAGATACTTCAGTCGTTCCTCACGAGAAGACATCCCCCGTTGTGGAGAGCGTAACATCAAGCGAACAAAACTCATTTGGGGCAGTACAGATGCAAGGGTGATTTTAGCACGGAAGTGCTTGGCCACGAAGGTAGCCACAGGCAACACGCGTTCCGCGTATGCGGATCCATCCAACGGAACCAACAAGTGGTGAGGACGCAGAGGTTCACCCCGCCATCGTTCCATAGGCGCGGGTAACGAGGCCCACTCGACATGGGCAGCCGCCTTGATGCGCTCAATGTCTGCTACTTCCCCACCTGAGGGAATTCCCAGTCCCCACATGCTCTCTTCGATTTCTGCCAGGCGCTCCTTAAGTGGCGACGGATCGCCCAATTTGTTGCGGAAGTACGTGAAGAACACGTAGAGGAAGGGGATAAAGACGAAGTACATCCAGGCCCCCTCTGTAAAGCGTTCGTAGAAGATGAGGGTGGTAGCCAAGGTAGTGAGGAAGGCAGCCAATACACTTCCCACCAACGTTAGGAAATGGCCAATATCATATTGTTGGCGTAACTCACGCACAAGGCGCTTGGACGCGGCCCATGCCGTCATGCTCAACAGAATGAACACGCCCGCGGCGTAGATCGCCAGGTAGGTCTCCTCACTCGTGCCAAAAGCGAGGAAGGCCAGTGATACAATAGCCACCTCCAACCAGACGGGTTTGTCAGCCACATCGTATTTGTTGCGTTCCCCCAACACAGGGGGAATGTAATGGCGATCCTTTAGGCCCAGGGCCAAATTTTGGATTCCCTGCGCGCTGGCCGCGGAGGCCGAGAGAAGCACGATGACCCCGACGAGCGTCCCAACATAGGGAAGTGGGTCAGGCAGGAGGTAGTCCATTGTCTGGGTGAAGACGGACACATGTTCGTTCATAGGGTCGGCTACTTTATAGATAGCCGGACCTGTGATCAGCATGGTGGCCGTCGTGCTTCCCATGATGATCAATAGGCTGCCGAATGCCTTTCGGGCTTTTTCCTCTGGCGTGCCCTCGTAGGCGGCAACCAGGTTGGCGAACACCTCGATGCCCGTCATCAGAGCAAGAATACGGGCATATCCCCCCAGGGTGAAGTTCAGATAGGGGGGAATGAAAGCCTGCAGGTTCAGAGGAGGAAGTTCTAACCCGAGTTTCCAAATAGTCGCGATGTTCATGGCCCAAAGAAGTAAGAGAACGGCCAAGGTAGCCGGGCCGAAGACCCGGGCAGCGACCTTAGGGCCAAGGTTTACGAGCCAGCCGGTAATAACGCTAAGGATGATGGCGACGAAAACACGTCCGGGTAGACCGAGGATAAGGGGTTGGTTGAGAACAGGAAATCGGTCGGCGATGAAAGTGACCAGCGCGGCAACACTGACGAGGAACGTCAAGGTGTATTCTACGAAGGTAATGCCCGCGTTGATCTTAACCGCCCACCCACCGAACTCTTCTTCTGTAAGGCCACTTCCTCCACTTCCGTCGGTGACCCAGCGCATGACGAGGCGGTACATCGCGGAGACAACGGCAACGGTGAGCACCACGAGCCAGATGCTTGTCCCATAGACGATGCCGGCAACACCGGCAGCGACAAGCATTTTGAAGAAAGGACCAAAGACGTAAAGGGGTGAGGTAGCCGGATCCCCTCCGCCTGCCAGCGCGCCTTCAAAGGAGTTCGAAAGTTTTCGGGAGACAACGTGGGCCATTGAAGTACCTCCGTGTCAGATCTAAAGTCGGGGTAGTTATGACGATGAGAGCCCATCTCGGGGCCTCTAACGTGAATATTTCCCCTTACTAAAACATGGCAAATAGTACACTAATCCAAGAGTGGGGGGCAAGTACAACCTTGTGAATGGGTCGTTCTTCTCACTTTCTAACGCGCGGTGGGGCCGACAGACGGCGGCCCCACCGCGTTGTCGAGTCATTTGGGATGCTGGGGCAGTTTCACCCTATTTCAGGGTCATCATAAATGCGACCAAATCGGCTATTTCTTGCGCACTGAGGTCCTTCCCGTAGTTTTGATACATTAGGTTGGGCGAAAAACCTTTCACCACATAAGCGTTGGGATCAACGATGGACTCGCGCAAGTACTCTTCCACGCTTTTCGCCTTTCCTTTGTAATCGGGCGATTTAATTACGTCTGCGGCGCGCGTTGCTACTCCGGCCAAGGAAGGCCCTACCAGCGTTTTACCCGGCTCAAGGGAGTGGCATGTAATGCAGCCGGGAGCCCCCCCGATGGTGTTTTGTTTGAACAAGGCTTCTCCACGGGCAGCATCGCCCTGCACCGATGGTTGTTCAGCAGGGGCAGTTTTCTCTCCTCCGCCGCCACCACATGCAGTTACGAGAAGAGCCACAACGACCAGGATGAAGAATACTCGCTTCATAGGACATACCTCCTTTTCTTCGAATTAGGATTAGGGAATCTGCGAGAATCGATGCAGACCCCCGTCATGTTACTCCTTGTGCTCCAAGAAGTATACCAGCGCTACCCGTCGCGCGTCTACATTGAGCCAGCGGTCGAGTAGCGTGACCTGGCGGCGTTGCTCTTGTTGTACAAGGCGGACGAGTACATGATGTTGTCCGGGTTCTACGAGAATCGTGGTGAAGAGGGCTTGGGCTTGGCGCTTTCGCACCTGTTCGGGGGTGATCTCACGTTGTACAAGAGTGCGCCCGTTTATTTCCACTTGCAGGATGGAAGCACTCTCCGGCTGTTCCATCAGAGAGCGTAAGGCTCCTGAGTGAAGCCGTTGGAGTGGATTGTCCATGATGATTTCGATGTAAGCTGTTTGTGGAGGATAAGCAGGGAACCAACGGTGGGCAAAAACGATTAAGAGTAACAAAGGGATGGCCATGAGGGTAATGGCCAGAACTATGCCCTTGCCGCCCCCAGGAGGAAGTATACGAATATCGCGCCCTCCAAGTCGGGGAAGAATGCCCCAAGTACGTGTGCGTTCAGGGGGACCAAAGACAGCGTTTTCGAACATGTTGGGGGGAATCCAGGCCGTACGGATGCGTTCATCCGCATGGGTTTTATCCAGATGGGGAGGGCGCACGCGAGCCAGTCGTTCCTGAAGCCACTGGTTGCCCTGGCGGTGTGCGCAGTCATCTGGTGGACATCCTACTACGACGACTTCGTTGGCCCCGGCGTCCAGAGCGGCCGTCAAAACGTGGGGATGAAGGGCGCCTGCGCAGCGTACGCCTGTGGTTAGTACGAGAACATTCGTTCCATTCTCTTGGCGCCGCACTTCGCGCCCTACATAAGAGCGAGCCCCGTGCTCCACATGCCGCTCACAGGCAAACACAGCCCGAATTTGAGCCCCCTGGTGGGCACGGCGCGCCTCCCTTACCCACGTCTGTACATCCTCCGCCATGTTCGTGGCCGATACATCTCCCCAATAGAGCGCGTCGTCACTGCACGATCCCAGGCATACACTACAGGAGACACACAGGTCGTGGTGGACAACGGCTAGGAATTTGTACGGTCCTTCCTCGCGGGGCACCATCTCGATGGCTTTGTATGGGCAATCCAGAGCACAAAGATGACAGCCGGTGCACTTTTCTTCCACAATGGTAATTTGAGGCATCTTGGTTGGGGGGCGAGTAATCCAGGGGAGGGCTAAAGCAATGCCGAACAGAGTGAGAGTGCCCAGCCAGAACCATAGGCTGAGACGGAGAAATCGAGCGGGTAGGAAGGCCACATATAACAGGTCGGCTCGCAGTTGGGCAGGAAGTACGGTAAAGTCTGCCCGGGGCATCAAGTAGGCGGGGATGAGTATGGAGGCAAGAAGAAGGGTTGCGAACAGAAGATAATACCAGTGGACGCGCGGCAAGTAGGAGGGACGTTGCAAGCGGCGTACATGGAGCCAGACGAGTGTAGCCATGATGATGAAAGCCAGCAGGTGTACGGCAAAGAGGGTGAACATGAATCCCCAACTACCCTTTTTAGGACCAAGACCCATCAAACGTGTCGCTATCGATTCCCCTTGGGGGAGCCAGTGGAGGATCCACCCGACCAGGGAACGCATCATCTCGAGAGCGTTCTGATCCCAAACCATCCAGTAACCGGTGATACCCGCTACAAGAGCCAAACCTGTCATCAGTACCCCGGTCACCCAAGCCAGCCAGTAGGGACGACGGAATCGGTTTGTGAAGAAGGTACGCAAAGCGTGGATGACGACGGTAATGATAAAGATATCCGAAGCGTAACGGTGGACAGCGCGAAAGAATCGTGTCCCGATGAGGATATTCATACGGGATACACTGTGGTAAGAAACGTCGAATCCAAAATCGTAGAAGAATGTCACATAGAGGCCGGTCACGCCTATGATGATGAGCAAAAAGACGGCGATGGGGCCTGTCGCGTATAACGGGTTTAGAAGTCCTGTGCCGAGTATTTGTGTGATCGGTTTCTCCACCCACAAAAAAAAGCGCTCCACCAGGAGCAGAAAGAGGGGACGTGTTTCCCCTCCCAAATAGTTCGCGCGCGGAGCGTGTTCGCTTTTCTCTCTCATCGCATAATTTCTCCACGCTCTGGACAAGTTATCCCCTTTGGGGGTGGAAGTTTGTACCCTACCCCCAAAGGGGAACCGGGATTATCTCTGTTCTGTAGCAGACGTTGATCTACTTTCGTTACCAGACCTTGAACCCGGGCGACACAAATTGTCCTGCACTTATCAGCTGATACAGTAAAGGCCCGTACGCGATAATCATGAGAATGGCCACAAAGGCCAGCCAAGGGCGCCAGCGATCGAGCCAGGCCGGTGTGAGTTGTGGGTCTTCCAACGCTTCAGCCACAGGCATTTCTACCGGTTTCTCCACCGGCTTAGAGGCAAACACTGTACCCACGACGACGATAATGAACAAAATCAGGCTTACGAAGAGAATAGCCCCGCCTATAGCAGCCTCGATCTGGAAAGGACGCCATTCTGGCATGTTATAAGGCGCGGCTCCAAGGGCAGTGCGCCGTGGCACGCCGAAGTGGAGTCCGAGGAGGTGGAGAGAGTTGCTCATCAGGATCATGCCAAAGAACCACGTCCATGCTTGAGCCAGCGCTAACTTAGGACTGAAGAGTTTCTTGCCCGTGAGGTGGGGCAGCAGCCACCATAGGATACCAATGAAGGTCAACGTCACGCCGGACGCTACGGTCAAGTGGAGGTGGCCGGGAACCCAGATGGTGTTGTGAATGACCAGGTTGACGTTGTAAGAGGCGTTTGTAATGCCCCCGATGCCACCGAACGCGAATAGGATCATGGCCAGATTCTGGGCGGCATAAGAGGGATCCTTCCAGGGCAGTTTGAGAATCCAACCGAAGAGTCCCTTGCCGCCGCGAGCCCGTGCACCCATTTCCAAAGAAGCCACCACGGTGAACGCCGTCATGAGACTGGGCAGCGCAACCGTGAGGGTCAACACTGCATGGAGGTACTTCCATCCCGGTGGGACTCCTGGATCCACATATTGGTGATGGAGCCCGACAGGGAGGGAGAAGAGCAGGAACAACCAGAAGGCTAAACGGGCCAGGGTGTCGCTGAAGAGTTTACCCCCCGCTTGTTTGGGGAGCATACCATACCAAGAAGCGTAGGCGGGGAGCAGCCAGAAGTATACCAGCGGGTGGCCCGTCCACCAAAAGAGCGTACGGGCCAGTTCTGTATCCACACCTTTGAGTAGCCCAAAAGACCAGGGAAGAAGAAGCCCGAGGATTTCTGCTGCTACACCGAGTGTGGCAATTTGCCACATGACCATGTTCAGAATTGTGGCGAAGGCCAGGAAGGGAGTCCGAACTCCGGGGTTCTCCTTACGCCATGCATGCAACGTGAAATAGAATCCATACCCCGCTACCCATGAGCCCACCACTACCAACGTGAGCCCTATATAGA
Source organism: Anaerolineae bacterium (assembly GCA_026983525.1). Taxonomy (GTDB): domain Bacteria; phylum Chloroflexota; class Anaerolineae; order JAADDB01; family JAADDB01; genus S141-23. The sequence goes on from JALWHQ010000006.1 coordinate 21,982, forward strand.
ACAGCGGGTCGGCCTTCATGGGGGGATAGAAGGTGTAAAGGACCGTGGCCATATTTAGAAGCAAGGGGACAGCCGCCAATAATAGCCCCACCACCATGAGAATCAACGCCAAAGTGTTTACCCATGGGTAACGAAGCGGACGTTTGAGGGTATAAGTCACAGCCAGTGTAGTGAAACCTACGATGAAGAAAGTGGTCCAAATGAGCGCGTTGAGAACAGCATGTAGCGTTAGGCCCTGGTAGTAGGAAGCAATCCCTGGAGCCAAGTACTTATACAAATCCAGTCCCGCGTGCTCGAAGAGTTGTAAGGGGCCGAACCAAGATCCGATAATCAGAGCAACAATGGCAATGCCGATGTTCCATGCAGCCAGTTTACGCTCGTGAGCAAATCCTTCACCGGTCATGTTATACTCCTCCTTACTTTGTCAGGCACCTACGGTTCTACGATGACACGACCATACATAGCCTGATGACCGAGGCCGCAATATTCCGTGCAGAAGAAGTAATACGTGCCCGGTTTATCGAAGCGGTAGGTCATCTTGCCCACGTACCCAGGTAATACTTGGACATTCACGTTCGTTCCCTGGATGTGAAACCCGTGTTGGACGTCCTTACTCGTTACGTAGAACGTCACAGTAGCGCCTTGAGGCACACGTATCTCATTGGGCACGAAGGACCAAATTTGGGATAGTATGTATGCTTCGTACTTACCCGGCGCTAATTCTCGCAGACCCGGCTCGGCAAAGGGGCCTTCTTGTGTAATAAGGGCCGGATCTACCCGCTGTTCGGGTAGAGGAACCTGGAACCCCATGACGAAGCCGGTCAACCCAACGGCAACGGCAAAAATGACTAAGACGAGAATGCTCACTTGGATCCAACGTTTCTCTGCAGGATCAATGTGCAGATGTTCCGTGGTCATAGTGTCACCCCCCTTGAGATAAGCGTGAAGAAGACATTTGCCCAAAGGGCCAGAAGGATGATCATGTAAACCACAAGAAGAGCAATCGTTCCTGTGGGTTTAAATCGCTCAGGTCCCGACATAGCCTCGCACCTCCTTTCCTAATATCTAAGTAGAAGATGATAGGTGTATTCTGGATTCCTCCCGAATTCACGAGGGTATCAGGGCTGTCACCGCGCGGATGTCATGGCCGTAACACTCTCGATAGACCGAGATTGCTGAGTTCCTATTGCGCATAGCACAAGAATAAGTGCGCGGCTTCATAGGCCAATTTGGCCGCGCCTTTTGCCTTCTCGATTTCCTCTACCAGGACCCCAATGTGTCGTACAATGCGATCTGTGTCCGGCACCAAGGTCTGGTAACGATACTCCCCGCGGATGATCCCCCAGCCGTCCACAAGGATGTAAGCCGTATCGAATTTGAATGTTCCATCCTCCTGCTGCTTGTAATATACCTCGAACCCGCCACCCACAACGTAGCGCAACAGGCGGGGATCATCGGCTGTGAGAAAGAGCCAGCGCTCTTCATCCACGCCCAACCGACGGGCAAAGGCTTGCAATCGTTCGGGCGTGTCGTGTTCGGGGTCGATGGAGATAATCACAAAGCGAAATGGAATATCACCGATGTTGGTCTCGGGCAACCTCCGTTCGACTTCTCGCAACGTCTTCCAGGTGCGTTGGCATTGGGATGATGTGCACCGAGTATAAGTAAAGGTGTATAGGGTTAAAGTTCCCCGCAGGTATTCGCTCGTTACCACGTTGCCATTCTGGTCGATAAGGCTGTAGCCGGGTGCCGGGCGGATGCGGGGGAGCACCCGTATGGGTTTGAATATAGCAAAGGCCAGAATGCCGATGGTGATGATAAGTAAAAGCACGCCCCCTATTAATTGCCACGAAGGGCGGCCGAGCACGCGATCTTTCCAGTCATGCACCGGCTTGACGGTCGGCGTAGAATGTATATTGATGTGATTCGTTTTCAGGGTCATGATGCTGACAGAGATTCCAGGGCTGTTGTTATCGAATTGTGCAAAATTCTTACCAATTCTGTTTGTGTAGCGTGTGGAATACGGTGTCGCGTAAACACCGTAATGTCACTGTTCGATAGTGAGACACACACAACTTGGCAATCGTTATCGTGATGGGTTAGCAATTGAGCGGCTGTTTCTTCGCAAGGTGTGCCGTTTTCTACCTCCACGATAATGGCTGCCGGGTGCTGTTCTCCGATGACCTCTAACGCCTCTTGTATCTGATGGACGTGAACGACAGGACCGATACCCTCCCGCTCTATGACGTGTTGAATTGCTGCGGCCAACAGCTGATGATGAGAAATAATAAGCACAAGATGATCCGGCATTGTCCATCCTGGATGACTACTGAATAGGATTGCCTGTCTTGCTCTCTTGATATAGAATAGCAGGCAGCGGTTCTTTTGTCGCCCTAACAAAGAGTGAACCTGGGGTCATTATTTTGGGTGATCCTGGCATCACCCTTTCGAGCGAGGGTTGACCATGCGCTTCCAATCGTACATTCACGGCCAAAACCACTACACCCTCGACCCCGACCTCAAGACGGTGCTCTCCCGCTACTGGCCCGACCTTGAGAAGCACGAGGCGGACTTGGCGCGCGCGGGCCAGATCGTCGGAGAGCGGGCTTACGCCATCGCCGACTACATCGATCACGTGGCGCCTCCGGTCCACATCATGCACGATGTGGACGGCCGTCGTGTCGACCGGGCCCGGCTTGCCCCGGCCCACTTGCAGGTGCTCAAGGACTTGGCCTGGATCAATCGCCCGCCCTATGAGGGGAGCACCTGGCTTCATCACTTCGCCCTGGCGTATTTGGTGGCCGATCCTGGGCTGTACTGTTCCCTCATCGTCACCAACCAGACCGCGTACGCGATTTACAAGTACGCGCGCGAGCACACGGCCTGGTTCGAGGCGCTCCTGGCCGGTGACATGTGGGGCGCGACGTGGATGACCGAGACCCACGGGGGCAGTGACCTGGGCGCCAATCTGACCGTGGCCCGCCGTGAGGATGGCGTGTGGCGCCTCTACGGTGACCACAAGTACTTTGCCAGCAATGCCGGGCTGGCCGACCTGGCCATTGTCACCGCGCGGCCGGAGGGCGCGCGTCCCGGCCCCAAGGGCCTGGCCCTATTTCTCGTCCCGCGGGAAGACCGGCAAGGCCGCCTGAACTTCATCGTCCGTCGCTTCAAGGACAAGATGGCCACGCGCGCCGTCCCCACGGGCGAGGTGGAGTTCCACGGCAGCGAGGCTTACCTGGTGGGCCAGGCCGACCTGGGCATTTACTACACGCTGGAGAACCTGACCGTCTCCCGTCTGGGGAACGCGGTGGGCGCGGTAGGGCTGTCGCGCAAGGCCCATCTGGAGGCCCTCTTCCGCAGCCGGGAGCGCACGGCCTTCGGCAAAGCGATTGGCGAACATCCCCTGCTTCGCTACGACCTGACCGATATGGCCGTGCGCACGGCGGGCTCGCTGGCCCTGGTCTTCCACGCCATCGACGCCTTCGACAAGGTGTGGCGCGACACACCTCCGTACACGCTGCCCTACCACTACGCGCGCTTCCTCTCCCACCTGGTGAAGAACCGCACCGCGGAGCACGCGGCCCACGTCACCCTGCGGGCCATGGAGGTCTTCGGGGGGCTGGGGTTCATGGAGGAATACCCCATCGCGCGACTCCACCGGGAGGCCCTGGTGACGGCCATATGGGAGGGGACGAGCAACATCCAGGCGCTGGACATGCTCGAGGCCATGCAGAAGAAGGGCGCGCACGAGCCCTTCCTGGACGAGTTCATTCCCATGTTGGAGCGGGCAGGTACGGAGGAGGCCAAGCACGCGCGAGGGCGCATCGAACAAACGATGAGTACCCTGGTGGCCCTTTCACCGGAGGCTGTCCAGTGGCAGGCCAAGGACATCCTGCGTACCCTTGCGGACGCGGCCACCGTGGCGTTGCTCTATGCCCTGGCGGCCGAAGCGGGCGATCAGTACGAGCGTTTTGCCATTCTGTACGCCCGCCACTTTTTGATGAAAGAACCTTATCCCATGCTGGAGGTGCTATGAGTTCCTGGCATGAATCCCCACAACCTTTGGCCGATCTGGTCGCCTATCAGGACGGCGCGATCGTCAGCCGCACGTTGATCAACAAGAAGACGGGCACGGTCACCCTGTTCGCGTTCGACGCCGGGGAGAAGTTGAGCGAGCACACCGCGCCGTACGACGCGTTGGTGTACCTCCTCGAGGGAGAGGCGGACATTACAGTGGGGGATGTGGTTCACCGCGTGCGCGCGGGGGAGATCATTCTCCTACCGGCGAACATCGTCCACGCGGTGAGCGCGCCCATGCCTTTCAAGATGCTCCTGATCATGATCCGCGAGGGAGGAAACGCCCCCGCATGACCCGACAACGCCTATCCCGCCTGATACTCCTGGGGGGCTTGCTGATGGCCCTCGGCTATGTGCTCCTTTTCCTGTTCGTCGTCTCGCGCCGCATCCTCTACCCGTATGAAGTGGAGTGGGTGGAGGATGCCGTGTTGCTCATGGTGAAGCGTATTCTGGCGGGCGAGCCCTTGTACACCGCCCCCTCCCTCGATTACATTCCGCTCATTTATCCCCCTCTTTACATGTACGCGGGCGCGGGCGTTGCCCTGTTGACCGGGCCAACCTTTTTTGCCCTGCGGCTTCTCTCTCTTGTGAGCACGATCTTGACAATGGCTCTCCTGGCCTATTGGCTGTACAAGGAGACCGGTGATTGGCTCCCGCCTCTGGTGGCCGTGGGCTTTTACGCGGGCGCATACCGCCTGAACGGGACGTGGTACGACGTGGGGCGGGTGGATGCCTTCAACCTGTGGTGGATCTTCCTGGGCTTTTACCTGTTGCGGTGCCCCTCGCGCCCCTCTCGCGTGATTGGGGCGGCCATGGCGTTTTTGCTCGCCTTTTGGACGAAGCAAACGACCCTGTTCGTCCTTTTCCCCCTGCTGGCTTACACGGCCTTCGAGGGACTGATTCGCCGCCGCCGTTCCTATTTCCACTTCCTTGTGGCTTTTCTCGTCCCCCTGGCCCTCACGTTCGCGATCGGGTGGGTGTGGACCCAGGGATGGTTGGGCTACTATCTGTTCGTCATCCCCTCCCGGTTTCCCCTGGTGCCCTTCCAGGTGTGGCACTTTTGGAAGGATGAGGTCCTGGGGTACACGGGGCTGGCCTTCGCCGGGTTAGTACTGTATCTCTGGTGGGAAGGGGTGGAGGGACGGTGGAAGAACGTGCTCTTCTTCGGCGTGATGTTCCTCGGCTTGGTGGGCAACGCGTGGAGCGCGCGCTCGCACGCCGGGAGTTACACCAACGACCTGATGCCCGTCCACCTGGCGATGGCCCTGGGCTGGGGGCTTTTCCTGGGACGTGTGCGCTCCCAATGGGCGGCTCGTCTTCCCGCAGTGGAAGGAGGGCTGGCCCTGGTCATTCTCCTACAGATGATTGCGCTGTTGTACAACCCCTTCCTCGTCGTGCCTCCTCCCCAGAACATGGCCGCCGGGCAGAAAGTCATCGCCCGCATTGCTCAGATCCAGGGCGACGTGTTCGTGCCCTACCATCCGTACCTGGCTGAAGCCACGGGGAAGCGGGTGTTCGCGCACATGGCGGGCATTACCGATGTGTTGCGGGCCGACCCGAACGGGTGGGGCAAGCGTTTGCGGGCCGACTTGGAGCAAGCGATTCGTGAGAAGCGGTTTGCAGGCATCGTGCTGGAACAGCGCCGCGTGGTCTTCTATGATGAAAAGTTGGATCGCCTGGTGGAAGAGGTATACGGCCCGCCGGAGGTTCTTTTCCGGGACAATGTGACATTTCGCATGGTGACGGGGTGGCGCATTCGTCCGGAGCGGGTGTATGAGCGATAAGAGGAAGCAGGCACCGCCGTGCCCTCAGTGTGGTTCCCACCGTACAGTTCCCATTGTGTACGGCTTTGTCCCGGCCAGTGTGGGCGAAGCGGCAGAGCGAGGGGAGGTCGTGCTGGGCGGGTGCATGCTTACCGGTGAAGATCCCGAGTGGGCGTGTCTGGCGTGCGGACACCGCTGGGGACGAGTTCGTCTGGGTGGTGGACGATGAGGTCGGCGCCTGCCGCGCGCAGGTGATCCGCGGCAGCCTCGGGGGCGTCGTGCACGTAGGTGCACCCGATGGCAAGGGTTGGGCGCCAGACACGAAGGGCGACGGCCGCGCGCACATCGTCCACCGTGTCCCCTATGTACGCCACTCCCATGCGTCCGCCGGGGTCGAGGGTGTTGGCGGCTGAGGTCAGGGGCCAGGGGTGGGGCTTGCTCAGCGATTCCGTCGTGCCGCGGCGGGCCATTTCCGCCACCACTTCGTCGTGGCTGACGAGGACCTGGAAGTAATCCCACAGCCCCAGGTGTCGAAGGGTGTACTCTGCCTCTACCCGGGGGCGTCCCGTCACCAAGCCCAGCCGATGTGCCTGGGCCAGGGCATCCAGCGTTTCATAGGAGATGATGCGACGATCTCGGTTGATGAGTCCGGGGCCGTGGTAGTATTGGGCGCGCAGGTTGTACACCTCGCCAAACAGGTCGGGGCCCAGGTAAAGTTCCTGGTAGATGCGAACGATGAGGTCGGTGTGGGGATCCCAACTTCCGTAGAGGAGCAGGTGTGCGTTGCGGTAGCCCACTTCCCTCTGAACGGTCGCCAGGCCGCCACCCCGCGCGTGCACGGTGTCTTCCATCTCCAGGAAGCGTCGGGCGCCGCGGCGCAGCCGTTCTTCCCCATCGGAAACTTGGCGAAGCGCGCGGGCTGCGCGTTGCACATCGGCGATGGTGGGCGTGTCCACAGTGGGGGCCTGGGGGAATTCGGCCAGGATGACGGAGAGAATGGCGGCTACCGTGTTCCAGTCGTTGTTGAAGCCGCCCATGCGTTTGGCCGCGGCCACGTGCTCGGTTGTCACCAGGTCGTCCGGCACGAGCAGGCCCAGGATGTCGCGAAGGTAGAAGATGACGGTGCGCACGATGACCTGGTGGTACGAGTCGCGCACATCCACCAGCACGCCGTCGATGTCGAACAGGAAGATGGGCATCTCGATCATAGTGGGAGCGATCTTGCCACGACTCCCGGGGAGTGGCAAAATCACACGTCGGGTGTCAGCGTAACGTCTACAAGGGAGAGATTCACATGGTTCGACGGCAGGCCACCATAGAGCGGGAGACGCGAGAGACGCGCGTGCGCGTGACATTGCGCATCGATGGGCAGGGCCGCGCCGAGGTGCATACAGGCATCGGC
>JALWHQ010000007.1 GCA_026983525.1 Anaerolineae bacterium
GGTGCGCGGCGCGGATGATGCGATCCTCCTCGCCCTCGCCAAAGACGACGCGCTTGGGTGCGCGGCGGGCCTTGTCGCTGACCATGCGCATCACTTCCCATCCCTTGCCCAGGCGGCTCTCCAGTTGGCGGCGGTACTCGTCGATGTCGATGTGTCGGCGGGCAACGCCCGTTTCCATGGCCGCCTGCGCCACCGCGGGGGAGACCCACAGCATGACGCGCGGGTCGAGGGGCTTGGGAATGATGTACTCGGGCCCGAAGTGGAGGGATTTGAGGCCATACGCGCTGAGGACGGAGTCGGGCACGTCCTCCCTGGCCAGCGCGGCCAGGGCCTTGGTGGCGGCCACCTTCATGGCCTCGTTGATCTTGCGCGCGCGCACGTCCAGCGCGCCGCGGAAGATGAAGGGGAAGCCCAACACATTGTTCACCTGGTTGGGATAGTCGGAACGGCCCGTGGCGATGATGGCGTCGGGCCGCGCTTCCTTCGCCAGTTCGTAGCGTATTTCAGGGTCTGGGTTGGCCATAGCGAAGATGATGGGCTTGTCGGCCATGGACTTCACCATCTCGGGAGTGACGACATCGGCGATGGAGAGGCCGATGAACACGTCCGCGCCCTTCATGGCCTCGGCCAGGGTGCGGGCTTTGGTGTCCGCGGCAAAACGCTCCTTGTACGGGTTCATGCGCTCGGTGCGGCCTTTGTAGATGACCCCGCGCGAGTCGCACATGATGATGTGCTCTTTGGGAAGTCCCAAGTTCACCAGGTGCTGCGCGGTGGCAATGCCCGACGCGCCCGCGCCGTTGATCACCACCTTCACCTCGTCCAGTTTCTTTCCCTGGAGTTCCAGCGCGTTGAGCAAGCCCGCGGCCGCAATGATGGCCGTGCCGTGCTGGTCATCGTGGAAGACGGGGATGTCCAAGCGCTCGATAAGAGTCTCCTCGATGTAGAAGCACTCGGGCGCCTTGATGTCCTCCAGGTTGATGCCGCCAAAGGTGGGCGCGATGAGTTCCACCACGCGGATCACCTCGTCGGGGTCCGTCGTATCGACTTCGATGTCGAACACGTCCACGTCCGCGAAGCGCTTGAAGAGGACGGCCTTGCCCTCCATGACGGGTTTGGAGGCCAGCGCGCCGCGGTGGCCCAGTCCCAGAATGGCCGTACCGTTGGAGACGACCGCGACGAGGTTTCCCTTGCTGGTGTACTCGAACGCGTCCTCAGGGTTTTCCGCGATTTCCAGCACGGGAACCGCGACTCCCGGGGTGTAGGCCAGGGAAAGGTCGCGCTGTGTCGCCATCGGCTTGGTGGGCACGATGGCGAGTTTGCCCGGCCTGGGATAACGATGATAATGGAGGGCTTCTTCCTTTGTGATTTTCATGGATTTCTCCTTTGGACGGTGGACCATGCCTCTGAACGATGGACGATTGGCCGCTTTCGTCTATCGGCCCCCGTCCATGGTCTTCAGTTTATACAGTAAAATGGCGTCCACCACAGTGTGACACACGATGGCCGGGAGCAAGGCTCCGGTGGCCTCCACCAGTCCCCCCAGGATGAGCCCGGCCAGGGCCGCGTAGAGGATGTAGGCCAAGGAGAGCGGGTGGGCCAGGCCAAAGAGAAGGGATGTCCACCACAGGTCCAGGTGGGGCTGGAGGACGCCACGGAACAGCATTTCCTCGCCGACGCCCGCGCTCAAGGCGATGAGGACGATGTTGTCCAGGTGCAAGGTGTCCAGGTTCAGGACGTTCCGTAAGTGGAATAACACCGCGCGCAGGGACGGGATGCGCAGAAATGCTTGCCAGGCGATAAGCGCGGTGAGCACGCCGGTGAGCGCGCCCAGG
>JALWHQ010000008.1 GCA_026983525.1 Anaerolineae bacterium
CGCGTCGGTGCGGTTCACAATGCTCATGTCCGCTTCCATGATCGTGTCCACGAATACAATGAAGAGCGGGCCGGTGAGGTACTCGCGAGCCAGCCACAACGCGTGCGATTGTCCCTTCAACTCCCGCTGTTCCACATATCGCACAACCGGAAACCGATAGTGTGTGTCCACGTACTCCGCGACCTGCTCGCCCAGGTGCCCCACGATGAAGATGGCTTCCTCGATGTCGAACTGCTGGAAACGGTCGAGAATGTGGGCCAACACAGGCTTGCCGGCGACGTTGATCAGAGGTTTCGGTCGGACATACGTGTGTGGGCGCATTCGGGTGCCGTACCCGGCCAGGGGAATGACGAGTTTCATGCTCTCTCCTCCACGTCGAGGGGTTGAATTGAATCGAGCGTGTGTTCAGATTATAATCCACGAAACGCTTCCAGAGCAAAGTAGGGCAATCCTATCTCCAGGAGCGAGCCATGTCGAAGACGACTGCTTCCCCTGCCAGGGAAGAGCGATCGGTGTCCCTCTTTCTGGTATTGGCTGGGCCCTCGGGCGTGGGCAAAGCCACCTTGACCAAAGCCCTCTTAGAGCGCCACCCGGAAATCCATCGCCTGCACACTGTGACGACGCGCCCCCCGCGCCCCGGTGAAGTGCCGGGGGATCAGTACATCTTCGTGGACAGGGAGACGTTCATCCGGATGCGGGAGACGGGTGAACTCATGGAGAGCACGCCCGTCTACAAGGACGGGAATCTCTACGGGATGCCCGCGAACATCCTCAACCAGGTGCCGCCGGAGAAGGATATCGCGCTTATCGAAGTGGATATCAAGGGCAAGGAGTTTCTGAAGAAGCGCTATCCCGACTGTGTGACGGTGCTGATTGTCGCGCCCGTTGCGGAATTGCGGGAGCGCCTTCTCCAGCGCGACCCCGACATTTCCCCCGAGGAGTACAAGAAGCGCATGGCCTCTGCCCTCAACTGGCTCAAGGCCGCGCCCACGTTTGACTACATCGTGGAGAACCCAACGGGTGAAATGGAGAAGGCCCTATCCGTCTTGGAGGCCATCCTCACCGCGGAACTCCATCGTCCCCATCGCTACCTTCCTCGCCACCCCCTCCTCGCGGACATGGACCTGAGCCGGTTTGAAGAAACGTAAGGCCCATGAGCGTCCTCCCCGCCCATTCCCCTGAACGCCAAGCCACAACTCCCCCGGCGTCCATCGTTGCTCGCCTCGCCTCGCGCGTCCCGGCCCTTTGGCCCTGGCTCGTTGTGACGGCGCTCGTCTTGCCCGCGATCTGGTACCTGTGGTATCCCGGCCTGCAAACCACGTACGACGGCTTTTACCACAAGAGCCGCTTTTTCGAGTTGGACCTCCTCTTGCGCGCCGGGGTGCTGTATCCCCGCTGGCTGCCCCACCTGAACTTTGCCTATGGATCGCCCACATTGCACTACTACTCGCCCCTCGTGTACTACATTGCCGAGGTTTTCCGCCTTTTGGGGGCGGGTTACCTTTTGTCCTATGAGTTGATGATCGGCCTGGGCGTGGTGGCTGCGGGGTGGGGGATGTATGTCCTTGCCCGGCGTTGGGGCATGGTTGCCGGATGGCTGGCCGCGGTGGTGTACGTGTACTGGCCCTATCATCTGGAACTGGCGTACATTCGCGGGGCCCAGGCGGAACTCTGGGCCATGGTGTGGTATCCGCTGATTCTGCACCGCCTGATGAAACATGTGGAGGACGGGGTCGCGCTTCGAGACGGCGATGGGGCGTGGAGGGAAGCGGGGGAGGCGCGCGGCGTAAAGCGATGGGCGCGCGCCCTCGCGACCGACGTGAAAACGGC
>JALWHQ010000009.1 GCA_026983525.1 Anaerolineae bacterium
CTTTGGCGCCATAAGGGGCCACGATGTCGCCCAGTTGGTCCAATTCCTTGCGCGAGTAGCCCGCGGCGTCGGGCACGACGATGCCCTTCACCTGGCCGCCGTCTTCCACGGTCTGGCGGAAGACGCGGAACTCGCTCGCGGCCACGATGTCCGTCAGGTCCACGAATTCCATGCCGAAGCGCAGGTCGGGCTTGTCGGAGCCGAAACGGGCCATGGCTTCGGCGTAGGTCAGCCGCGGGAAGGGCGTTTCCTTGATGCGCTTTTCGGGCAGGAGGGTTTCCACCAGGTGGATGTAGAGGGCTTCGATGAGTTGCAGGATGTCCTCCTGTTCCACGAAGGACATTTCCAGGTCCAACTGGGTGAACTCGGGCTGGCGGTCCGCGCGCAGGTCCTCATCCCGCAGGCAGCGGGCAATCTGGTAGTACTTCTCGAAGCCTGCCACCATGAGCAGTTGCTTCAACTGTTGGGGGGATTGGGGCAGGGCGTAGAACTTGCCCGGGTGGAGGCGGCTGGGCACGATGAAGTCGCGCGCGCCCTCGGGCGTGGTCTTGATGAGCAGGGGCGTCTCGATTTCCAGGAAGCCGCGCGCGTTGAGGAACTGGCGAATTTCGTTCACCACCCTGTGCCGCAGAATGAGGTTGCGTTGCATCCGCTCCTTGCGCAGGTCGAGGTAACGGTACTTGAGGCGCAGGGCCTCGTCTACGGGCACGTCCTCGTTGATGTAGAAGGGCGGGGTCTTGGCGGGGTTGAGGATGGTGACCTCGCGCGCCTCCACTTCGATGTCCCCTGTGGGGATCTTGGGGTTGCGCAGGCCCTCGGGGCGGGCGCGCACGACGCCCTTCACCTGGACGACGTACTCGACGCGCAGCGCGTCCGCGACCTTGTGAGCCTCGGGCGCGCGCTCCGCGTCCACGACCACCTGCACGATGCCCTCGCGGTCGCGCAGGTCGATGAAGATGAGCGCGCCGTGGTCGCGACGGCGGTGTACCCACCCCGCGAGCGTCACTTCCTCGTCAACGTGCTCGAGCCGCAACTGGCCACACGCGTGTGTCTTGAGCATTGCTTCCCCCTTATCGAGCCCAGATTGCCCGTGCCGCCGGCCGTTCGCCAGCAGCACCCTAACCCTGCTCATTATAGTCGAGTTTGGAGGATGGGGAAGTAGTGGTGGGCGTCTTGCGTCGTGCGTTGTGCGTCGTGCGTCGTGGGTCGTGTGCCGGACGTGGGCGTGGAGTAACGAGACGCTCTTTGACATGGAAGGCCTGAGGGCTCTCGCCGTCCATCCTGTCTTGACAAGATTTGTCGATAGACTTTGACTTGGGATACAATCCGCACGTATCTCACACATCACCGCAGGGCAATATGCCTACAGTCAAGAGGATTGGGCCTTATCAGGAGGCGAGAGCCCAGGCAGTACGGGTAACCGAGGACGCCCTGGTCGTTGGATTGGTCGATGGGCGTGTGATAAGCGTGCCGCTCGTCTGGTATCCGCGTTTGTGGTACGGGACGCCTGAGGAGCGCGCGAACGTGGTGCTGCTGGGGGAAGGTACGATTTTGCACTGGCCCGACCTGGATGAAGACTTGAGTGTGGAAGGAATTGTGTTGGGACGCCGCTCGGGGGAATCTCCCGAATCGCTACGACGCTGGCTGGAATCACGAGGTGGCAATGGCGGAGGGAAAGTAGAGTGAAGACTCAGGTGAGGATATCGACCTGCTCATCCGTATCGCGCGTGCACTTCCTCCCGCACGGGTGGCGGAATTGGTCGATTTCGCACGGTTCCTTGAGGCTCAGGAACTGGCGCGAGAATTAGCGGAAGACCAGATGA
>JALWHQ010000010.1 GCA_026983525.1 Anaerolineae bacterium
CACCTACACGCCCACGCCGACCCCAACCCCCACCTGGACCTCCATTCCCACTGCTACGCCCACACCTTCTCCAACACCAACACCTACACTTACGGGAACCCCCACTCCTACCTCCACACCCACTCCATCATTTACGCCTACCCCTCGATTCACTCCTTCATCTACTCCTACACCTTCTCCAACTGCGACTCCCACGTTCTCCCCTACAGCAACACCCACACCATCACCGACCACGCTCCTTACGCCACTCATTGGGGATACGGCGTTTGTCCCGCGCCTCCAAACGCCTATCGTCATAGACGGACAATTAAATGAATGGACCATGCCCATCGCAACGTTGAACGTTTCCAACGCGGAAACGTACTATACCACTGTGGGAGACAATCCACCTGCCAATGATCCGTTTGTCATCCTCTACGCGGCTTGGGACAATGATGCCCTTTACTTTGCCGGCCGCATTACAGACAGAGTCCTATTTACCGACAGCCCTAACACGCAAATGTGGTACGACGACGCTATAGAATTGGCGTTTGATGCCTATAACGATCATACATTGACCTGGAAATGGGATGATCACCAGTTTACCATACGTGCGGATGGAGCCTTATCTCACTTTGGTTCGCCCAGCACCGTACTCGAGCCCCGCGTGGCCCGAATCGCAGACGGCTGGACGTTCGAGGTGAAAATCCCCTTTAGTCTACTTCACCTTACCGTAATACCCCCAGGGTACACAATGGGGTTCACCTTTGCTTATCGCGACGACGATAACGGTGGCACCTGGGATTATTACCTAATCTGGGCTGGCACCAATACCACGCAAAGCGATGCAGGATACGGCTCACTCGTGCTTGCTCCCCAGGCGCCAACCTCCACTCCCACACCCACATCCACCCCGACACCCACGCCCACATCTACCCCTACCCCTACATCGACACCATCTCCCACACCTACATTCACTCCATCAGTGCCTCCTACACCGAGCCCAACATTCACACCATCGACACCACCGAGTAGCCGATTTGTCCGTTATATCCCCTTCATCGCCCAGCGCTGGGGAGCCCCCTTAATCTCCCCAGATGCCTATGAACCGGACGATACTTTTGGCTTGGCCAAACCAATACCCGTGGATGGAACATCTCAATTGCATAACTTCCACACCACGAGCGATGAAGATTGGCTTCGGTTTGAGGGACTCATCGGTAAAGAGTACCTCATTCAAGTGAGCCTTGTGGGGCCAAATGCCGGAGTGCTCGTAGATGTTCTCAAGGGGGATGGGAGTACCGTCGTCGCCAGCGGAACGGCAAACATTCGGTTTATTCCGTTACAACGTGATACCTATTATCTGCGAGTGCGTCCCCGCGCGCTTCAAAACACGGGCGTTGGAAGCCAATACCGAATCAGCGTTACCGAGCAACCCCAAACAACCCTGTGCACCTTTGTGGACCGTTTTGAAGATGACGATCGCTGGGAAGACGCCAAGCCCATTCCAAAGGATGGGACGCCTCTCCTGCACAATTTCGACATAGTCGCCGACGAGGATTGGCATTATTTTGACGCATTGGCAGGATTTGAGTATATCATCGCCACGCAGAACCTCGTGGCCCCTACAGATACGGTTCTCTACCTGTATGATACCGATGGGCGCACCCTCCTCGCGGTAAACGATGACGCCCCCGGGGCCCAGAACCTGGAATCCCGCATTACTTGGACGGCCCCCGCTTCCGGGCGCTACTACTTCAAAGTGCGGGATTACACCGCACAGCCTCATTGCTCGACCTACGAAGTAACCCTAAGGGAGGTTGGCAGCACCCCACCACCTACCC
>JALWHQ010000011.1 GCA_026983525.1 Anaerolineae bacterium
GTGGGTGCCCGTGCTGTTGCTCCAACTGATCAACTGGCCGTTGGCCCCCTGCCCGCCGCCGTACGCGCCCGTCAGCCGCTTGAAGAAGTGAATCTCCAGGGCCTTGTCGCCGGGCCACGGCGGCGTGAAAATGCTCAGATCCTGGGTCAGGTCGTACACCTTCGCGCTCGCCAGCATGGCGATGAATTGTTCACGGTCCATGGTTCGGCCTCCTTTGGGTAGATAGCGGGTATTGGGCATCAGGTATCAGATATCGGGTATCAGGTATCAGGTATCGGGTGTTAGGTATTCGATGTCTGCGGCGGTGAGAAGTTCGTCGGAATCAACCACGTATTCAGCGAATGGTTCACGAACACTATGTGTCTCCCCATCTGCACGGTGGCGTTGGCGCCTGACAACATTGGCGAAGGCGTTGAGTTGGCGCACAACCTCTTTGATGCGAGTTCGGAGTACGGTGAATTGTTCTTCGTTCAAAAGTTCGCGTTCTCTTGCTCGATTTAGCCAGTATTTCGTCTCGAAAAGGCTCCCACGCGCATAGTAGAGAAAGCGCAGTTTTTCCCCATAATAGAAGCGACCGAATGCCTCTGCGATATTAGCCCCTATAGAATCGGTCGCGCGTACCAACTGTTTTCCAACCGTATCGCGCTCAAATGCTCGCCACCCTTTGACAATATCCCACACCGAATCTGCGAGCATCTCTGCAGATTGAAGAACACGCAATTCCTCCATCCGCAACGGCGGTCGGTTGTCCATGAAAACCGCCTCCCCTAATACCCGATACCCGATATCCGATACCTGATACCGGGTATCGGGTACCAGGTATCAGACACTAAAACCCATACTTCTCCGCAAACGCCACCAACGCCTGCTCGAAAATCTCCATGGGCGGGCGGACGAGGCCAGCGCCGATCTGGCCCACGCCTGGGTCCTTGTGCGCGATGCCCGTGTTGATGCGCGGGGTGATGCCCTTCTCCACCACCTTGCGGATGTCAATGCCCGTGGGCGTGCCGCGGAAGTCGAGGTACGGGATGGTGAAGTACTTGTGCTCGGCGACGGTGATCTCGTACATCTCCAGGGTGGCGTTCATCGCGTCCTGGGGCGTGCCGCTGACGAAGGTGACGATGGCGGGCGCGGTGGCCATGGCAAACCCGCCGATGCCCGCGGTCTCCGTGATGGTGCTGTCGCCGATGTCGCCCGCGGCGTCCTCCGCGCTGAAGCCCGAGAAGTACAGCCCCTTGGGCGTTGCCACCGGCGCGGTGAACCACTGGTCGCCCAGGCCGCTGACGCGGATGCCGAAGTCCGTGCCGTTGCGGGCCATCACCGTCACCACCGTGCTCCCCTCCACGCCGTGCGCGGCGTCGGCCATGGCCTTGCACGCGGCCATGACGGGGTTGAGCACGCTCAGCGCGTTGTCGCCCAGGAACTTGATCACGTCGTGGGCGATGTCGCTGTTGGGCGCGACCTTGGCGATGTAGGGCGCGAGTTTGGCCGTGTAGATGAAGGAGCCCGCCTTGTTGCGGTTGTGACCCTCGTCGCCCATGTGCAGGGCCTCCGCGAGCAGGGCCTTGATGTTCAGGCCGCCCATGGCCTCGATGGCGTCGGCCAGGACGGGGCCCATGACATCGTTCATCCAGCGCAGGCGCTCCAGCACCTCCTCGCTGTACGCGCCGTAGCGCAGCACCTTACCGTAGCCCTCGTTCAAGTTGGAGTAGGAGAAATTGCCGTGGGTCTTGTTCTCGATGATGTACACCTTCATCGAGGGGGAGGTGAGGCCCGCCATCGGGCCGACAGCCTGGTGCTCGTGGCACGGCTCCAGGTC
>JALWHQ010000012.1 GCA_026983525.1 Anaerolineae bacterium
ACGAACTGTTGGACATCAAAGCCCGTTTTGGGGACAGCCGACGCACCCAAATTGCAGAGCGAGCCAAAGGTGTGCTTACCGCGCGCGACCTAACCCCTGAAGTTCCCCTGGCGGTCGTTGTGACTCGAGAACGTGACATCATGGCTATTCCGCTCGAGGGCCGCCGTCGGGGCACTGCGCCCGGACGCAAGGGGGAGGCCCCCATTGCAGGCACAACCGGCACCGCGCGGGACACTCTCTACATCTTCACCCATACCGGGCATGCGGTTCGCCTCCCCATGCACCAGATTCCCCAGGAGCCCTTGGCTCTGGCTTCGCTGGTCAACATCCCGGGAGATGTTGCGACGCTGATTGCCGTACCTGCGGATATAAACGAAGGTACATTGCTCCTTGCCACTGCACGCAGCCGGGTCAAACGGATTGCCCTGGAAGAGTTGGCGCGCGCCGCGCACAAACCTGTGCAGTGCATGGCCGTCGAAGAGGGCGACCGGCTCGTAGGAGCGGTGCTGCAACGAGCGTCGGGCGACGTGATGCTCTTCACCCGCCAGGCACAATCCATCCGCTTTGCTGATGAAGAAGTGCGCGTCATGGGGCTCAGCGCGGCCGGGGTTCTGGGCATGAAGCTGGCAGAAGGCGATGAAGTCGTGCGGATAGCGCTGGCCCTTGATGATGGCGAGGTCGTTGTCCTTACGAGCACCGGTTATGCCAAACGCATCGCGTTGGACGACTTTCCCAAACAAAAGCGGTACGGGAGCGGTGTGGTACTCGTGCGTTTGGGACGCACCAGCGGCCAGGTGGTCGATGCTGCACTGGTACGCGGGGGAGAGGAAATCTTCGCCGTGACGACAAAAGGAAACGTCCACTACCTGACACTGGAGAGTATCCCGCGCGGAAAGCGGGGCACCGCGCCCAGGGCGACCATCTCACTCAAGGGAAAGGAGGAGGCTTCACATCTGGTGATACTCCCTCCTGTAGAACACCCCACCGCGCAAGCATCATCCACATCAACCCGCGTCGATAGTTCCTCGAAAGCTCCCCAACCGAAAGCCACTACCCGAAAAACTTCTGCCAAAACTACGTCGGCAACGAAGGCCAAGACGACGAAGAGCAAGGCTTCAAAAGGAGAAACAAAGAAAAGCCCTAAAAAGGCCAAGAAGGAATCGCCAACATCCTCTTCTTCCAGCCGCGCGGAATCCACTACATCGACCTTGCCCCATCAGACCAAGAAAACAGGTTCAGGCAAGAAAAAAGCGGTCAAGCCCGGCGAAGCAGTCGCCTCTGTTAAGAAAGGAACGGCCAAACGGAAAAAATCCAGGCGCAAAGGACTTCCTAAAAGTGTGAATTAACCGAATGCTGCAACTGGGCCAACACGTGAGGCTGTGGAAAAGCACCTAATGAAGAACATCCATAATAGGAGGGGCACAAGATCATTGTGCCCCTCCCGTGCAGTTCGTCTCCCTATCGCTGAATCCAGGCCATGTAAACCCGGTGGTTAAGAGCGCTGCGTTTCTTGGTCCGCCCTTCAATGGGTCCGATGAATGTCCCATCTGGGATGGAGAGTAGCCGGTAGTAATATGTACGCCCAGGCTTGACATTGGTATCCCGATAGCGAAAAGTACCCGGCTCCTGGGCATCGGAACGGACCGGATAAGGCGTCACCAGTTCGTACAGACGATCGGGCAGAATTGAGCGATACACGTAGAAGCCATTCACGTCTTGCCAATTTTGTACGCGCCAGACGATTTCGAGTGAATACACGCCTGAGATGACGTTGACGCTGCTCACGCGCACAGCGGTAGGCAATGTATACCCTGTATTGTTTCCTTCAGAAATCTGACCGCACATCAGAGCAACGTGGTGGACACGCGTTGTGGAATTACCCATCCCATCGACGGGTGCCAATTCTACCGTGTACGTACCAGGTGGCAGGTCGGCGAAGGTATACACCCCCTCGTAGTCGGTCAACTCCGTCCAAGTATCGCCAAACCCATTCGTCGCTGTTACCGGCACCCCACCAATCCCCAGCGTTTCTCCATCGTCTATAACCCCATCTCCGTCACTATCCAACCAAGCCTTGCCGCTAATCGTCACCGGCTGGGCGTAACCGAAATCAGCGCCCAAGTAGGTGATCCCATCGGGAAGCACCACCTGCACCGGATTGCTGGCGGTGGTCAGCACCAGGCCAGGTACCGTGCTTTCATCAACGAACACCCAATACGTCGCGCCTTCCAGACCTGAGAAGAGGTATTCTCCGTTATCATCTGTAAGCGTCTGACCCACCAAGGCATCATCAGTACCCGGCTCGAATGCATTATCTCCATCGTCCTTGTACAGCAGCACCCGTACATCAGCCAACCCGACCTCGCCGCCATCCTGCACGCGGTTTCCGTCACAATCGAGCCATACCCTGTTACCGATGACTCCCGTTGCCGTAATGACTACGATCCCTGCTGTGTCCTCGTCGCCGGGCACTGGCTGGCCATACGATTCGGCCCCATCGACAATGGCCTGATTTACACACTCCCCGTCCCCTCCCGTGAGTCGCAAGGGTACTTGTACGACGAAGGATTCACCAGGTTCCAGATACCGACCAAAGGAGAGAACCAAGTCCAACCATTCAATACGCCCCGGCTCACTGTGTTGCTCGGGCGGAGAAGCGGTCTTAGGCAAGTACTGGAAGCATTCAGCGTCGTACACATCGACGAGAGGAACCTTGGTCAAGGTACGACTGCCCGTATTCCGCACTTCGATGCGGAAGATTACCGTATCCCCTATTCGCGCTTCACCATTCGATGGGGAGAGAACCGTCTTCGTCACGTCCAGATCGGGCTGGGAAAGCCCCGTGGGGATGCGAAAACCGAAGTCCTCTTCGGCCGTCCCTCCAGTAGGCAACGCGACCGTACGGGGGTTGGGAGGGGTAATGAGCACCGCAGTAGGTGGGATATCGACGTCGGCTTCGTTCACCTCCACTCTGTACGTGCCGGCGGCCAAGTTATAGAAGCAGTACCGACCAGCAGCATCCGTGTTACGGGTAGTGATGAGGTTGTCACCCGCGTCTTTCAGGCGCACCAGCACGTTGGGTAAGGGCTGATCAACGCCGTTGAATACCCCATCCTCGTTCAAATCAAGAAAGACGTCCCCACAGATCACCCCGTTGGCCCCTTGGGGAGTGGGTGTTGGCGTTAAGGTAGGTGTGGGCGTTGGCGTCACCGTACGGCTCAATCCAAAATGCAGATATAGGTTGCGATGGCACGGGCTAATGATAGAAGTGTTCAACGGGTTAGGGCTTGTCACTACGTACCCTGTTGGTGGGATAACCGTAACCGTGTAGTTCCCCAAGGGAAGCCCACCTGTCTGCCACCAACCACCTGAATTCGCCATAACCGTGCGGTTGACCGGGCCGGAAATTTGCACCATTACGTTGCCTACGGGGGGCTCATCTCCGTATTGGTACGTGCCGTCCAAATTGAGATCGAGGTAGATTTGCCCTCCCAAAGAAGTAAAACACAGGGTAGAGGTAAGTGTTGGCGTCGGAGTTGGGGTATATGTAAGCGTTGGTGTATCGGTTGGTCCTTGGGGTGTAACCTGCGGCTCAGTCGGTGTAGGGGAGGCCGTAGGCGTGTTTGTGGGGATGGCAGTGGGAATAGGTGTATTCGTCGGAGTAGCGGAAGGGGCAAGCGTGGGTGTAGAGGTTGGAAAAGGAGTAGGTGTGTTTGTCGGAGGCAATGTTGCCGTTGGCGACGGTGAAGGGGTAGAGGTGGGAGTATTCGTCGGCGTGAAGGTCGCTGTAGGCGTGGGGGTTACTTCGATGGTGCCACAAGCTGTGCTGCTCAACGTTGGGAGTGAAAAGCCCCCGGTCGTCTGTGCACCTTCCACTGTGGCTGTATTACATCCCACCCCAGCCACAGGCTTGACTCGAAAGGAGACGCTCAGGGTAAAACTGTTGCCCGGATACAGGGGCCCAAGAGCCCCTGTCAAGTCATTCCATTGCAGAGTGTTGCCCACAATTGTGTCCGGTCCTACCGGATACGCGCCGAGAAACTCAAAACGCGTACTGTCAAACGTATCCTCGAGAGGCAACTCAACGATGGTCGTGCTACCGGTATTCTCAATGGTGATATTGAAAACGGCCGTGGAGCCCGGAATAAGTGGGGTGGCTGTAATGAGTGTCTTAGTCAGGGTGTAATTAATCGACTGAGGTGCTGCCGCGTTCCCCACTATGGATGCCCCGAAGACTGCGGATACCAACAACAGGAAGGCAAGAACAACGGCCTTATAGTCCCGCATTGCTTAACTCCTCCCGTGTACCCTCAACCTGAGGGAGATCCTCTCCTGTGTAATGAATTCGGTGTTTAAAACGCCCATCCAATTTCCATTATATCGTCCAAACCACAGGAAAGGAAGAGATTTACATGACAATTTGCTTACAATTTGTCAGTGCTTCTGGATTAGGTAAGGGAGGAGTCTTACAATCGGGCATAGAGATGTCTGCTACCAACTGGTAACCTCTATCCACACTCGATTGTAAAGTCCTCTTTTCTCCCCAACGTCCTTAATCCACTCCGTCTTGGATAAAACGTCGGGGGGAGGATAGATGGCAAGGTTAGACACAATCTCGGGCTTAATATATTGTTTTGCCTTCTCCGAAGGGGCGGCAAAATAGGTGTAATTGGTGTTGGCCGCCTGGTGCTCGGGATCCAGGAGGAAGTTGATGAAGTGGGCGGCTGTGCGCTTCCGTTTACTGGATGCGGGAATTGCCATTGTATCCGCCCAAAAGGTACTGCCCTCCTTCGGAACACTAAAGGCCCATGTGGGTTGCTTTCGACCTGTATCGTACGTTTGCCAAATGGCCGCAAACGCATCGCGCGAGTTCGCCTGTGAAAGCACGACCTTGTCGGGGATGACCAATGTTTCCACATAATCGGCCGCGTTCATCTCCTTCCAGAAAGGCTTTGCCTTTAGGATGACATCCCGCGCCTCGAACAGGTGCTTTTCATCGGTGTCGTTGACCGAATATCCCAGAAATTTTAGCGCAGCCCCAATCAGTTGTCGCTTGTCCTTGAGCACATTTATCCCCCGCCCGGAATACCGGTTGAGGTGGTCGGGGTCAAAAAGATAGGCCCAGGAATCGGGTGTGGCATCACCAAATGCGCTCATGTTGTACAGAAGGCCCGATACCCCCCACACGTAGGGAACCGAGTACAGCCCCTTGGGATCGTAGGGCGGATGTTGCAAGTGAGGGAGGATGTCGGTCGCGTTTGGGATCTGGGTCAGGTCGAGAGGGGCAAGCAAATTCAGGCTCACCATCTCCTCGACCATGTAATCAGAGGGGAAAACGACATCGTAATCGCCTCCCTCTTGCAAGCGCGCCAGGAGTTCCGCGTTGGAGGCATAGGTATCAATCTGCACATCCACACCATAGGTATCCTCATAAACGGCGATTAGTTCTTCGTCCATGTAATCCGACCAGATGAAAATGTGAAGTTGGGGTGATAAGCCGGGTTCCGTGGAATTGGAAGCGGGAGGTGGTGTAGTTGACGGAATGGGCGTGGGCGTAGGAGCCACACACGCGCTGAGCAGAACAAATAGGGTTCCAAGAAAGAGCGCAAACCTCCTACTACAGCATCGCATGTTCGTTTTTCCCTCCACAAGGTGTAAACACACGTATACTCGAGCGCCGAGATACACGTGTATAAAGCACTTCAGCCTGTCCTACTTAAGATGCACATAGACATAAGTTGGTGACATACCAGATGAGCAAGGATTCTCACTCACGTCCATTTGGCCGTAGGGGTGCTTTAACGTAGAATGAGGCAAAGCACACAGTCATACAGTGTGGCTGTCAAGCAATCACTTTGCCCAGGCATGATACTGTGCAGGGCGCGGGTGGATTACCCAGAGGAGGTGGAATGACCCTCCAGCGCCACCGAGTTTTAGTTGCTGCCATTGACCCGGTCGATGTCGAAATTTTGGGAGCGACGTGCGACGCGGCGGAACAGTACTTTGACGCGATCTGCTTCATTGAGGATCCGCTGACGCCACCGGAAAGCGCGTACGATCCGGCAAGGCGCCAGTACCGCAGCGACGTCATCCTGGGATACCTAAACCTCCTCGCGCCCGACAGGGTGGAAAAAGTCCTGGCCGTGACAGAACTCGACCTCTACGTGCCCGGCCTAAACTTTGTCTTCGGTCAGGCCATCCTCAACGGTCGCCCGGCCGTGGTCAGCGTGGCCCGCTTGCGCCCGGAATTCTACGGACAGCCCCCCAATCTGTCCCTCCTCCTGGAACGAGTACAGAAGGAAGTAACCCACGAAATGGGTCACCTTTATGGGCTGGAGCACTGCTCCAACCGCCGGTGTGTGATGTCCTTCTCCAACAGCATTGTGGAAGTGGACATGAAAGGAAAAGAGTTCTGCCCCAAGTGCTGGGAAATCCTTCGGGAGCACTTGGCGAATAGTGAGAGCGATGGATAAGGCGCGTATTCGTGTGCTGCCCCCTGAGGTGGCATCCCGCATTGCCGCGGGCGAAGTGGTGGAGCGGCCGGCCTCTGTGGTCAAGGAACTGGTAGAAAATGCCTTGGACGCGGGTGCCACCGCCGTTGATGTGGAAATCCGGGATGGAGGGCTGAGCCTCATCCGCGTGGCCGATAATGGCATCGGCATTCCGCGCGCCGACGTGCCCCTTGTCTTCGAGCGCTTTGCCACCAGCAAGCTCCAACGGGTCGAAGATCTGGCCGCGGTGCGCACGTTTGGCTTTCGGGGAGAGGCGCTGAGCGCCATTGGCTCAGTCGCGGAGGTGGAGATCCTCACGCGCGCCGAGGGTGAACTTGAGGGCACGCGCGCCCGAAAGCGGCCCAACGAGCCTCCCATTGTAGAACCGGCTGCCGCGCCGCGCGGCACTCAGGTCACCGTGCGGAACTTGTTTGCGCCCGTCCCCGCGCGGCGTAAGTTCCTCAAGTCCCCCCTGCGCGAGACCGACCTCGTGCACCAGGTCGTCCTCCGCTATGCCCTAACCTTTCCCGAAGTTGCCTTTCGTCTCACGGTCAACGGCCGTCAAGTCCTCACCCTACCCAAGGCCCCTCCCGTCCAACGCATTGGACAGGCACTGGGGCGGGACATTGCCGACCATCTGGTGGAAATTCGCTGGGAAGCAGGGGACTTGCGCGTGCACGGTTGGATCTCTTCGCCACAGATTAGTCGGGCCACGCGCGACCGCCAGTTCTTCACGGTAAACCGGCGCCCCATTCGTTCGGGATTGCTCGCCGTAATCCTCGAACGCCCTTACGCCGGACGGTTACCCGCAGGCCGCAAGCCCGTGGCCATCATCGACATAGATATTGACCCACGTTTTGTGGACGTGAACGTGCACCCACGCAAGGCCGAGGTGCGTTTCGCCCAGGAGAGGTCGATTTACTGGGCGCTGGCCCGTGCCGTGGAGAACGCCTTGAAGCCCTTCCCAACACAGGCCATCGTCGAAGTCGGAGAGTGGCCCTTCGCGGGTGCTCCCGTCGGCGAAGGGGCGCCTCACATCGCCGAAGGGCGGGCTTCATACTCGGTAACGCCTCGAGCGTTGGCCCAGTTGCACCGTGCGTACATCCTGGCCGAGGATGAGCACGGCTTACTCCTTGTGGATCAACACGCTGCCCACGAGCAGGTGTTGTTCGAACGCCTCTGGACAACGGCAACCCAGCCCCATCCCCTTTCTACGCCCGTACTTCTTCACCTGACCCCACGCGAGGCCGACGCCCTGACCGAACTTCTGCCCACCCTGCAGGACATCGGCATCGAGATGGAGCCTTTTGGCGCGAATACGTTCGCCCTGCGCGCTTTGCCCGCCCCGCTCATCCAGGCCGATCCGACCCTGGCTCAAATGGAACGGGCGCGAGGGCTGGTGGACGCGCTTCTGGAAGAGGCGCACACCTACGCTCGTTTGAGCCCAGATGCATTAAAGGAACGCTTGGCCGCGCGTGTGGCCTGCTTTGCCGCGATAAGAGCGGGGGACGTTTTGAACGGCGACCAGCAACAAGCCTTGCTCGACATGCTGTGGGATGCTTGGTCCCCCGCCACGTGTCCCCACGGGCGTCCTGCGTTCGTTGCTCTCTCTCTGGAAGAAATAGAACGCCGGTTTCAGCGTCGCTGATGGGGTGTGGTATGATAGGCTCACACATAGCGCGGGGGCATTCCGCGCCGTTTACAACCTTAACGCAGGGGAATACACGATGGAACTGACGTGGTACGGATTGGCCTGCTTCCGAATATCTGAC
>JALWHQ010000013.1 GCA_026983525.1 Anaerolineae bacterium
AAAACGACGCCGGCGTAGCCCACAACCCGACCAGCAACCTGAAGTTGGCGTCGGGAATTGCGCCCGTCGTGCAGATGCGTGAGGCCGGCATTGCCGTGGGGATCGGCACGGATGGCCCGGCCAGCAACAACGACCTGGACATGTTCGAGGAGGTGCGACTGGCCGCGCTTCTCCCCAAGGGGATCAGCGGCGATCCCACCGCGCTCCCGGCGGAGGAAGCCTTTGCCATGGCCACCATCGAGGGCGCGCGCGCCCTACACCTCGACCACCTCACCGGCTCCCTGGAGGTAGGCAAGCGCGCGGACATCGTGGTGCTCAGCCTGAACGCGCCCCACGCGCACCCCCATTACTCCATCACCGACGGCAACATCTACGGACACCTGGTCTACAGCGCCCACGCGGGGGACGTGCGCCACGTGTGGATTGACGGCCGCCAGGTCGTGCGCGATGGCGAAGTTCTCACCGTGGATGTGGACGAGGTGTACGCGCAAATCCAGACCATCGCCGATCGCATTGCCGAATTCCTGCAAAAGCGCGAGGCTAGCCTCCTGGACAAACTTGTGGCCATCGGCGGACTGGAGCGGAAGGAAACCTTCGAGATTCAGGTGAAAGCCCGCATCAGTGATCCCAAGCAGGTGGAGGATGTCTTGCTCTCCGACCCGGACATCGAAATCGTCAAGCACACCATCCGCCAGCAGTACGACACCTACTTCCTGTTCAACGGCCGCACCCAGGGGATTATCCGCTACCGGGAGGACAACGTCATTCGCCAGCGGGAAGGGGTTGGACATCCGGCACCGCTCAATGTGGAGCCGCTATACACGCTTACCCTGCTTGGGCCTTCCCACGAGCGGGAATACGGCAACTCGGTCATTCTCTCCCGTTCCCGCTTCACCGCGCCGGCCGTGTACTCACTGCGCTTCTATCGCGAGTACTTCCAGCCGAAGGAAATCCGCGAGGTGGTGAAGTGGCGGAATCGCTACCGCATCAAGTACAAGGGCGTCGACTTCGCCATCAACATCGACAAGTTGAGCAAGCCCGCGCAGGAGGAGTACTTCCTGGAAATCAAAAGCCGCACCTGGTCGCAGGAAGACGCGCTGCACAAGGCCACCCTGGCTGCGGAACTGCTGGAGCGCTTTGGTATCCGTCAGAGCGAAATCGTGCGCGGGGAATACATTCAGTTGTGAGAATCCACCCGGAGGTGCACGATACTATTGGCAAACGTGTGGCCGACGCCGACTTTTATCTCGCTAAGCCGCCAAGACGCAGAGGGAAAAAGCAATAACTTAGCGGCTTGGCGCCTTTGCGAGAGATTGTCTTGTTCTTTCCCCAATCGACATTTCCCGGAACACCGACTATGTCATCTCTGCTTCGGACGCTCAACCGGAGAAATGGACGTATTCGCAATGCCTTTGCGTACGGACTCCTTCTGACCGCCATCGGTATAGGCATCCTCGCCACCCTGCGCGCCTGGCGCTACCCCACCGACCCCTGGGCCGTTCGCCTCTGGCTGGCCGCTGCCGTCATGCTCCCCCTGGCCGGATACCTCTTCAAGCCTCTCCCCACCTCATCCCCTTCACCCCACCCCCATCCCCTCCCCACATGCGGGGAGGGGAGCAAGGGGAGGGGTATGGCAAAGGCACAGCGCATCAAGACGCATGGAGGGCACCCCACCGTAGGCAGTTACTTGCAAGCGCTTTTTGGAGTGCGGTGCCTTGGCACCGTTTTGGAAAGCGGCGACTCGTCGCCGCACTCCAAAGAAAAACTGCCGCCAGAGGCGTTTTGCCACCACGTAGGTAATTACGATT
>JALWHQ010000014.1 GCA_026983525.1 Anaerolineae bacterium
GGGGCGCGAGGTGTGTACCCCGCGCAATCCCCAGTGCGACCGGTGCCCCCTTCGCGATGTGTGCGTGGCCCGCGCCCGGGGCAAGCAGAACGCGCTGCCGGTCCGTGCGCCTCGCCGCAAAGTCCCTCACTACACGGTGACCGCGGGCATCATTTGGAACGGCGAGGGAAAAGTCCTGCTCGCGCAGCGCCCCGCGGAGGGCCTGCTGGGCGGACTGTGGGAGTTCCCCGGGGGCAAGGTGGAGCCGGGGGAAACACTGGAAGCCTGCTTGAAGCGGGAGTTGCGCGAGGAGTTGGATATCGAGGTGGAGGTGGGAGGCCCGGTGGCCGTGGTCGAGCACGCGTATTCGCACTTCCGCATTACGCTGCACGCCTTCCACTGTCGGCTGGTGAGGGGGGAGCCGCGGGCGATTGGCGTGGCCGATTGGCGCTGGGTGCGGCCGGAGGAGATTCGGACCTACGCCCTCTCGCGCGCGGACGTGAAAATCCTCGAGGTCTTGGAAAGCCAACTGGAAGGCGGTGATCGCGCAAAGTGACGTGTGGAAGGGAGGGATGATGGGGCTCCGTTCTGGGCTCGTCCTCATGGGAATGGTCGGCGTGCTGAACGCGTGCACCTTGACGCCTTGGGGACGGCAGGTGGAATGGCAGTACACGCACAATGACATAGTGCCAGGATGATGCTTCACTGTCTAAATTTCACATTGCAAGGGAAGAACCATCAATGCTACGCCCTTTTGCCAACGCTCATATCAAAGCGCTCAAACAGCATGACCACCTATATATAATTCCTTTGATCCTCCTCGCATGGGCAATATTGCTCTATCGTCTGGACATGATTCCACCAGGATTTCAGCATGATGAGACGTTCAATGTATATGATGTTATTGACATTCTTCATGGCCGGTATCGTCTCTTCTTCCCCGCCAATTTTGGTAGGGAGCCTCTCTTCTTTTATTCCGTCGCCCTTGTTTACCGTCTCTCTGGATTACATTTCGTATGGGGACTGCGCTTCACCGGTGTGCTATGGGCAATTGTTGTTGTTCCACTGTTTTGGGTACTCTCGCGAAGGTTGGGATTCTCTCGAGAAAGGTCGGGAATAGCGACATTTCTTGTGATAACGTCATTTTGGTTCATTTTTACGTCGCGCGTTGGGCTTCGTGCTATTACTTTGCTTCCTGTATCAATTGCCGCGTTTTATTTTATTGTTCGTGGTATGGTGAACAAAGATGCATGGTCGTTTCCCATTGCTGGTGCGATGTCTGGTATAAGTATATATACATATCCGGCAGGGCGGTTGTTGTTGGTGTTCTTCTCCGTTTTTGTGGTGGCTTTTATAATCATCACTTATGCAAATAATAAAACGGGAAAATTCGTGTCATGGATTGTGGGTATCGTAGTGGCATGGGTGATTGCTGCTCCTATGGCGATATTTATCGCAAAAAACCCGGAGATCGCAAATAGACGAATTGATGAGTTGTCTTTCCCGTTGCGAGCGCTTTCCCGCGGGGATGTGTTCCCAGTATTAAAGTCCTCTGTAGAGACCTTTGCAACGATACTTTGGAGGAATGAAGATGCACTTCCTTATCACTATAGCCTGCCTGACATGCACGTTCTCATCGTGCCCTTAGGTATACTTTTTATCATCGGGGTTGTATGTGCTTTGAAGTCTTGCCAATATGTGAGGCTCCAAATCATGCTCTTAGGGTTGATGATAGGACTGGTTCCTAACATGTTGAGCGAAGGTGGGCCTATTTTCTTGCGGGGTATTATGGGACTCCCGTTTGTTTTTCTCTTAACTCTACAAGGTCTAACGTGTATGGGCTGGGGATGGGAACGTGCTTGTAGTAGATCGTGGAACCGTGTGTTTGTTGCGTTTTTAGTGATAGGGGGGCTATTGTGGCACAGTGTGGCCAACATTCAGGGTTACTTCTATCGTTGGGCTAATGCCCCGGCCACATATGAAATCTATCGTGGCGATCTCAGAAAAGCAGCTTCATATGTGGATTCGTATGGAGGCAAAGAACCTATCTATATCGCTTCCTCTTTTTGGTTAGATTTAGATCAACAGACGTTTCTCCTGTACAAACCCTCTCGTCCTGAACGGGTACGTTGGTTCAATGCCGGTTTGGGCATGCCCCTCCCGAGTTCTCAGGGAGCCCTTTACATTTTTACGCTCTCATCTCCTCTCCAAGAATCGATGAGATGTGTTTTAACAGGCTTCGATTGGAAGGAGGTGCACTATCTCTCTGCAATGAACAGCCCATTACTCAATATTGTGCATGTTCCGAATCGTCATACATCCTGTGCACTCACTCCGCTGTCCATACCCTTAGAATTTGGGGATATACTGCGTTTGTTGTCCTTCTCCTTCACCACAGGGAGAGGGGAGGTTGTTGTGTTGACTCATTGGAAGGTAGAAAACCCGTGGCCGAGAACATTTCCCCCCAAGATTTCTGTGAGAATACGTGATAGAGAAGGAAATCTCCTATCCCAGCAAGATGATCTGATGGCATTTGCCTACCAGCAATGGAATACACGAGATGAATGGATACAAATGACAGTCTTGCGTAATGAACTTTATGTTAATATGGAGAAGAATTACCAAATTGGAATTGTGGCATATGATACTTCTGGGGCATTACCTGTTCACGTTGGGGAAAACTATTTTGGTGAAGAGGGAAACATAGCATTGCCTGTTTATCGGTAAAAACCGAATGTACCAGATTTTTGTCCCTTGGCGCGTGTGTGCTCTTTACTGACGGTCGGATTCAGTCTGTTCTTTTCGACTCTTCACCAGAATGGTCCATGTCCCGCGCTGGACAACCTCGTCCTTCTGGTTGAGGACGCGCACGCGAAACGTGACCAATCCGCCCCCCAAACGAGCCATAGGTTTCTTTTCCTGCACCTGCAGGTGGACGCGTACCGTGTCGCCAATGAACACAGGACGGCGAAATTGCCAATCCAACCCCATGAACGCTTCCACCGTGCCTTCCATAAAGCCCAGACGCATAGCCAAGCCCGTGGCAATGGAGAGGACGAGGAGGCCGTGCGCGATGCGCGTGCCAAACATCGTTGTCTTGGCGTACTCCTCGTCCGTGTGCAGGCGGTAGAAGTCACCGCTGAGGCCCGCGAAGTTCACAATGTCCGCTTCGGTGATCGTGCGGGCCATCGTTTCGATGTCATCGCCAACGTTGAAGTCTTCAAAGAACAGTCCGTGAGGGCGCACAAGTGTGGTCATTGGGGACTCTCCTTTTGTCCTCTCTTTCATTTGCTTGTGCTTTTGCGGGGTGCCAGTATAAAATAGGTGCATCCTTTGGAGCAAATTCGAACCACCCAACGTGGGCGAGGTTGTCCGTGGATAGCAAACCCTCTCATAAGCGCCGTTGGTTGACTCTCCTGGCCTTGGCTTTTGGTAACTTCGTCGACCAGGGCGAGAGCCAGGCTCTCCCCACCCTTTTCCCTGCCATTCGCACAGCCTTGGGTCTGAACTACACGGCCTTGGGCATCATTGCAGGCATCCGCAACATCCTCCAGCCCCTTTCTTCCCCCGTGTGGGGATACCTCACCGACCGTTTCAGTCGCAAGAAGGTGCTCGTGTTTGGCACGGGGATCTGGGGCATCTGGACGGCGTTTACCGGGTTGGCGGCTTCGTACGAGCAGTTGTTGGTGCTGCGCGTCATTGCCGGCCTGGGATTGGGCTGCCTGATGCCGGCCACTTTCTCCATTTTGGGGGACTTGTTCGGCCCTCACGAGCGGGGGCGGGCGTTGGGCGTGTTGGGCGCGGCCGGAATGTTCGGCATCGTCATCAGCGTGCTAATTCTCGGTCAACTGGCGGCCATCCCTGAGTGGGGATGGCGCGCGGGCTTTATCACGATGGGCGTGGCCAGTGTGCTTAGCGGCGTAGTCATTGCTCTTTTTGTCAAGGAACCCCCGCGCGGCGCGGCCGAACCCGAACTGGAAGACATTATCGATCAAGTAGCCGATGTTGCGGAAGTTCGTTTTTCCTTTCGCTGGGAACATGTTCCCGACTTGGCCCGCCTGCGCACCCTTTGGCTTTTCCTTCTGCAAGGAGTGTTCGGCACCACCCCCTGGGTTATCCTGGGCACCTTCATGATCACATGGTTGGTGGACGACCGGGGCTATTCCGAAGCCCAGGCCCCCCTCATTTTCGCGAGTATCGTGGTCGGTACAGCGTTGGGAAATTTTGTCGGAGGAACTCTGGGAGACATGGCCCATCGTCTTAATGAGCGTTACGGTCGTATTGTAGTCGGCCAGGTCTCCGTGTTTGGCGGCGTGCCTACGAGTTACTTTCTACTCCAGAGGGAATGGCCCCTCATGCAATTGGTGGGATTCGCGTTCCTTACCGCGTTCATGGTAGCGTGGACGGGACAGGGGGCCAAGGACCCGATGATGCAGATGGTGGTTCCCCCCGAACAACGCGGCACAGCCTACGCCATCCTGTACGCGTTCGAGAACAGTATTGCTTCGCTGAGTGTCCTCATCGCGGGCCGCCTGGCCGACGCCATTGGACTCACCGCCACGTTCTTCTGGATGGTGACGGTAGCTTGGTCCATCTGCGGCACGGTGTGGTTCGCATTGTACAGGGTGTATCCACGGGAAGCCAAGCGCTTGCGGCACTTGATGGAGGAACGGCGTGAGGCATTACTTGCGCGGTAAGTCGATCCTTTCCGCCCTTGTGAACTTCGTTATCTTGTGCTCAATGGTAGATCATCGTGCCCACGGGTTCGCCCCTGACAATGCGCACCAGTGCACCCTCTTGCCAGAGGTTGGCAACGATGATGGGCAGGTCGTTGTCCATGCACAAGGTAATGGCGGTGCTGTCCATCACACCCACACGCAGGTTGAGAGCTTCCAAGAAGGTGAGACGGTCGAACTTACGGGCGTTGGGATTTACCGTCGGATCTTCCTCGTACACCCCATCCACTTTAGTTGCCTTGATAAGAACTTCCGCATCGATTTCCATAGCGCGCAATGCTGCCGCTGTGTCGGTGGTGAAGTAGGGATTGCCAGTGCCTGCTCCCATGATCACCACGCGTCCCTTTTCCAGGTGACGAATAGCCCGACCGCGAATGTATGGCTCCGCTATGGCCCGCATTTCGATAGCCGTTTGTACGCGCGTTTCCACACCGGCGCGCTCCAACGCGTCCTTTAGGGCCAGGGCGTTCATTACTGTCGCTAACATACCGATGTGATCGGCTGTGGTGCGGTCCATGCCGTGGGCCAGACCGTCCTTGCCGCGCCACAAGTTGCCTGCACCAATGACAATGGCGATATCTACTCCCAGGTCTTTCACTTCTTTGATTTTTCCTGCAACTACCTCTGCCTGATGCGGATCAATCCCATACCCATTCGGACCTGCCAGAGCCTCACCGCCCAGTTTGAGAAGGATGCGCTGGTAACGCAGTTCGTTCATTGGCCTTACCTTCTTTGGTAAGTTGTAACATCCGGTCACGTTTTACACGGGTAAATGAAAAGGGGCGACCGAATGGCCGCCCCTTGTTGCTTATTCACCAATCTCAAACCGCGCGAAGCGCCTGACCACGATGTTCTCACCAAGTTTAGCGATATGTTCCTGGATGAGATCACCCACGGTCTTATCCTCGTCGCGAATAAACGGTTGCTCAAGGAGGCAAACCTCTTCGTACCACTTGTTCAGTTTGCCCTCAATGATGCGTTCCACAATCTGGGGGGGCTTTCCAGAGTCGGCCAACTGGGCGCGCAGGATCTCTTTCTCCTTTTCGATGATTTCCTCGGGAATGTCCTCGCGGCTTACCCAACGGGGACGCGCCGCGACCACCTGCATGGCTAAGTCCTTTGCCAGTTGTTGGAACTCGGGGGTACGGGCCACGAAGTCGGTCTCACAGTTGACCTCAACGATGGCAGCCATTTTGCCCCCCATATGAACGTAATTACCGATGATGCCCTCTCGCGCCTCACGGCCAACCTTCTTGGCTGCTTTGGCGATACCCCACTCGCGTAAGATCTCGGCGGCGCGTTCCATATCGCCGCCGGCTTCCTGCAAAGCCTTCTTGCAGTCAAGAATACCGGCTCCGGTTGCTTCCCGGAGTTGTTTCACCATTTGAGCAGTTATTTCCTTGGCCATTATTCCTCTTCCCCTTCTTCTTCGAATTCTTCTTCAAATTCAGCGTATGGTTCAGGTTCTTCGTCAAACATGGTGGGCGGTTCTTCCGCCTTTTCTTCGACTTCCTCAAATTTTTCGAAGTCTTCTTCACTGTAGAGGACGACCTCTTCTTCCTCACCGGCAGCCTCGGCGACTGCAACCTCTTCTTCCTCCAAGCCCTCTTCAGCCAGCAAGGCCTCACGCATTCGCTGGCCTTCCTCTACTGCATCGGCTATCTTCCCCACAATGAGTTTGATGGCTCGGATAGCGTCATCATTGGCTGGAATCACTAAATCAATCGGATCGGGATCGCAATTCGAATCCACCATGGCTATGACAGGAATGCCCAACCGATTGGCTTCCTTCACGGCCAGTTCCTCTCGTCGCACGTCTACTACGAATACCAGGTTGGGCAACTCGCGCATATTGCGCAGACCACCCACGCGGTATTGTAGTTTTTCAATCAGGCGATTGAGTTTAAGCGCCTCCTTCTTGGGCAACCGGTCGAATTCCCCGGCCTCCCGCATTTGTTCCAGTTGAATGAGATAGTCCACCCGCTGGCGAATAGTCTGGAAGTTGGTCAGTGTTCCGCCCAGCCACCGAGTGATGACGTAGGGCATTCCCACCCGTTCAGCGTTCTCCTTGATGGCCTGTTGCGCCTGTTTCTTAGTGCCTACGAAGAGAATTGTACCTCCATCCTGTACGGTATCCCTTACGAGATCATAGGCTTTACGGATTTGCTTGATGGTTTGCTGGAGGTCGAGGATGTGGATGCCGTTGCGTTCGGTGAAGATGTAGGGTTTCATCTTGGGGTTCCAGCGGCGAGTTCGGTGGCCAAAGTGAACCCCCGCCTCCAACAACTGCTTCATGGTGACAATTTGAGCCATTGTGTACCTCCTACGGTCGTTGTATCCTCCGCCCCGTGATCCGGTTGACCCTATCATAGGGCACGACCGCGTAACCGGGGCGTGCGTGATAAGGGCGCCCACATAGGGCGCCCAAGCGGGCACTATAACACAGCGTGAAGGGGTGGTCAAATTCGGATTCGGACCTGGAAGGGGGAAGTGGGCGTTTAGTGTCTATTCTGGTAGTTCGATAAGGCCCATACGTACCGCTGTAAGCACTGCTTGGGCTCGGTTAGGTTGTCCTAACTTGCTAAGAATACGTTTAGCGTGGCTACGTACGGTACTTTCAGTTATGTACAACTTTTCGGCGATCTCTTTATACGTGGCAGGAGTTGCCATCCACTTCAATATCTCTAATTCGCGTGGGGTTAACGTGACCGCAGGAAGGGGAGAGGCCTGTGATTCCCGGCTCATGCGGTCGAGCAGGCGGCGGGCCACCGCAGGGTGCAGGTAAGCCTCACCGTGGGCTACCGCGCGCAGCGCGTTGGCCAGTTCGTCAGGCTCCACGTCCTTCAGTATGTACCCATCCACGCCCGTTGCCAGGATGTCCAGGTGTTCGGGGGTGAGTTCCGCGCCTGTGAGGATGACGATGCGGGTGTGGGGCACCAGTTTGCGCAGCATCTCGATGGTCATGTTGCCCATGTAGGGCATTTTCAGGTCGAGAATCACCAGGTCAGGCTTTAGCGAGCGCGCCATCTCCACGGCCTGACGGCCATTTTCGGCCTCGCCCACGACCTCAAAGTCGGGCTCCAGCCGCAGCACCATGACGAGCCCTTTTCTTACTACCGCGTGATCGTCCGCGATCAGAATCCGAATCTTATTTTCCATACGCGTATGCACCGTTGACTGGGATGGAGACGAGCACCAGCGTGCCTGCCTGGGGTTGGGCGTAAATCTCGCACGTTCCCCCCAGCGCCTGCACCCGTTCCTGAATGCCCCGCAGCCCGAACCGCTCCCGATTGTACTCGCGGCAGAGGACGTGCTCAAGGTTGAACCCTCGCCCCCGATCTTGCACGCTCATGTACACGTGACCATCGTGCACGCGCAGGCACACGCGCGCGGTGTCCACGCCCGCATGGCGTATGGTGTTGGTAATGGCCTCCTGCGCGATGCGATACAGGTTCCGCCGAATCGCGGGGGAAAGCCCGTCGAAATCCCCGCCTG
>JALWHQ010000015.1 GCA_026983525.1 Anaerolineae bacterium
CTCCCTTATCTGGGCTCTCGACCGCCAGTTGGACATCATGTTCGCGGAGGGGCTGGAGAACCGCTTCGCACGACACGCGCAACTGGCCGAAATGACGCGTGCCTGGGCGCGCGAGCATGGCTTCGACCTCTTCCCCGAACCCGGCTACGAATCCCACACCGTCACCTGTGTGAGGAACACGCGCGGTATCGACGTCGCGGCCCTGAACGCGTTCCTCCTCTCCCGGGGCATGAGAATTTCCAACGGCTACGGCAACCTCAAGGGCAAGACCTTCCGCATCGCGCACATGGGGGAGACCACGGAAGCGGACATGCGCGCGTTGTTCGAGGCGATGGAGGAATTCCTTGAGGTCGACGACAGACCATAGGCGATGGACGATGGTGTTGCGTCTTGCGTGCATCGTCCATCACTCCATCACGGAAGACGCTGCATGAGTGTTGATTTCTCGTGGCGCATGGACGAGGATGTGGGCCCCCTGCCTGAGGGGGAGGTGCCAGAGAAGAAGGAACCTTCCTGGCGGGGGCGGGTGCGTCGCGCGCTCTTGGTGCTGATCATTGTTCTGGTTGCCGGGGGCGCGCTGGGGTACGGCTACTACCGCTATAGGGAACGGCAACTCATCGCGGAATTCCAGCGCGTGGTGGATGCGGACCTCTCCCTTTTTCTAAACGGACATGATCGCTACACCGCGTTCATCGATACGGAGCGCTGGGATGTAAAACAGTCCAACCCAAGTTTCGTGGCCTTCTACGGCGTCAACCGGTTTCCTTTCTTTCCGCCCTCCTTTTCCTTTTCTATGCGGGTGACGCGGGTCGAACTGCATGGCGATATTGCCTGGGTGTGGGTGGAGTGGGAGGAAGATCGGGGACGGTACTGGCGGGTGCACTTCTATCGGCGGGTGAAGGGGGTGTGGAAGCGCACCACGCCCGACGAGCGCTTCTGGGGAGAGGCCCAGACAGAGGAGACACCCTTCCTACGTTGGAAATTCCACGCGCGCGATGCCCCGTACGTGCGCTCACTGGTTCCCTGGGGTGACGAGGTGGCCGCGCGCGTGGTTGGCGATTTGGGCCTGCAGGAGGTCTCTCCGGTCACGATTGAGTTCGCGACCACTTACACCCCAAATCCTCAATCCGATCGGCGTCGCATCGTTCTCCTTTCGCCGGTGTTGGCTCGCGTGCGCGAGGATGGATATGTGGATGAGATGTGGCGTCTTTTCATTGTCGGAATGTACATGAATCAAGTAACCTGTCCACCCTCATCCCCGGTTTCTTTGTCGCCCAGCGTTTACTACACCTTTTGTGACGCTATTACCTACTGGGAAACGACGCAGATCGTTGGCCCGCCGTGGAAGATTCTTCCCGCTTATCCCGCGCCCCAAATCGACGTGAGAAATCTTCCCACCCTTGACGACCTGGACGGCGCATTGCGTTATCGTCCCG
Organism: Anaerolineae bacterium; assembly: GCA_026983525.1. Classification (GTDB taxonomy): domain Bacteria; phylum Chloroflexota; class Anaerolineae; order JAADDB01; family JAADDB01; genus S141-23. The sequence continues at coordinate 1,437 of JALWHQ010000015.1, forward strand.
GCTCGTCCGGTGGCCCACCTGATATCAGCAATCCCTTCCCGTATATGTACATGTTGGTCGACTTCATTGTTCACCGCTATGGCACCAACGCCTTAGGCGGCATATTGCAGCACGCTCAGGATGTGCTTTCCGTCCAGGGCGTTCTGCGCGCGGCCTTGGGTCCCGACTTTGATGTACAGACGTTCGAACGCGAGTGGCACGCGTACGTGCGCGCACACAAGGATATGTTCAACGAGGAACAATGATCCCGCCTTCTTGGCTCTGGATTTCCGCCCGCGTGGGTGTGATAGCCGAGATTGTGGTACAATCCCCCTGACGCATGACGCAATACGCACGACGCAATACGCACGACACACGACACAAGACACGGAGTGCACTCCAGCATGATCACGACACCCTTCACCCTTTTCCCTGCCATTGACCTGCGTCGAGGGCGCTGTGTTCGCCTCCGCCAGGGCGATCCCGATGCGGAGACGGTGTACAGTGACGATCCGGTGGCCGTGGCTCGGCACTGGGTGGCCCAGGGCGCGACCTGGCTCCACGTCGTCAACCTGGATGGCGCGTTCACGGGACGGGCTCAAGTAGGGAATGGGCTGCCCGTCAACCTGCAGCGCCTGAGAGACATTCGCCAGGCGGTGGACGTGCCCATCCAGTTCGGGGGTGGGCTGCGCACCCTGGAGGACATCGCGCTCGTGTTGGAGTTGGGCGCGACGCGCGTGGTCCTGGGCACGGTGGCGGTGACGAATCCTGACCTGGTGCGGGAGGCCCTGGCCCGCTTTGGCACCGAGCGCATCGTCGTGGGGCTGGACGCGCGCGATGGGCGGGTGGCGACCCACGGCTGGCTGGAGGTGAGCGACGTGACGGTGGAAGCATTGGGCCGCGCCATGGCTCAAGCGGGCGTGCGCCACGCGGTGTACACAGACATCCGCCGCGATGGGATGCTGACGGGCGTGGACGCGGAGGGCGCGGCCCGATTGGCCGAAGCCACAGGGCTGCGCATCATCGCCTCGGGCGGGGTGGCCGACCTGGAGGACATTCGCCGCCTGCTAACTGTGGCCCATCGAGGTGTGGAAGGGGTGATCGTCGGCAAGGCTCTTTACACCGGCCGCCTGGACCTACACGCCGCCCTCGCCCTTATCTCCAATCTCTAATCTCCAATCCTCTACTCCCCCTCACTCATCCCCAAACAGGTCGGACAAAGCAGCGTCGAAGTCCACCGGTTGGGCGTCCTCCTGGCCCGCGGGCGTTTGCATGGCCCGGTAGAACTCCTCGTTGTACTCGCGCGTGCGCAACATCAGGGGCATGGGAACCGCGTGTCCCATCACGATGACCTGCTTCTTGGTCTCCAGACTCTCCAGCGCGGCTTTGATGGCCGCCCGATTACCCACCCCTGTGAGCACGGCGTCGATATCCGCCTCTTCCGTCAATTTCCCGGTCACGCGCGTCCCCAACTGGGACATCACTTCCCGGTCGATGCTGCTGGGCCGTTGGTCGATGACCAGGAGCGTGACGTAGTACTTGCGCATTTCGCGGGCGATGGTGCCAAAGGTCGTCTGGCGGGCCACCTGAGGATTCAGGAACTTGTGGGCTTCTTCGATGGTGATCATGAGGGGACGAGGCTTGTGGGCGGGGTTGCGCGTCTGCTGGTAGCGTTCGACCTTCTCCATGTAGACGCGACGCACCTGGCGGGTAATAATGTTGGCGACCAGGATGTGGTCGAGGGTGCTGCTGTTGGGGGGGAAGTGGAGAATGACGTGGATGCCCCGGTCGAGGAGGGCGATGAGTTCGTCGATGGCGCGCGCGTCGGCCTGGGGCACCACGTATTCCCGCCGCGGGATGACGGAGAGCGCGCGACGCAGCGCGCCGAACGTCGCCGAATGGACAATCTCCTTGTCAAGCAACTCTGCCAGGCGCTCCTCCTCCTCGGCCGTGAGGTTGTGTCCCAATGCCACGGGCAGCCAGCGGGAGCGGAAGTGCTCGGCCAGTGCGGCCACGGCCAGCGGCGCCTTCTCCGACAGGCGCAGTTCCTCACTGAGCAGCAGGATGTCCTCGTCCTCTATCTGGTCGAGCCCGATTTGCACGTGGCGGTCTACTTCCCGCTTCTTCTGATCCAGCGACCATACCTGCACCCTGGTGAGGAAGAGTTCCTTCAACCCCTTGACCCATTGACCCTCCTCCGACTCCTTGCCAAACGCGTATTCATCGTGCATGTCGAAAATCAAGTTGACCCCCACGCCGCGGTGGACGATGCCACAGAGGAGCAACCGCGCCAGGAAGGACTTGCCCGTTCCCGACTGGCCGAAGATGCCGTTGGAGCGTTCGATGAAACGCTCCAGGTCTATGGCCACCGGGATGTCGGAGGTCAGGGGGGTGCCAATGCTGAACATGGGGCCCTGGTTTCGGTCCTCACCGAAGACCAGGCGAAAGTCGTCATCGGTGGCCGGGCGCAGTACCGCGAAATGGGCCGGAATGGTGCGCACAGGACGCACGTGGGCGGTGACATCCACGAAGGGATCCTTCGGGTCGGGCCGGGGGATCATGAGCATGGGCTTGACCTGCGCCACCGCGTATGTGCCCGTCCCGGCCAGGGCGCGAGCGACCAATGAATCTCGGTTCCACGGCGGATCCGCAATAAGGTCGGCGTCGGTCACCTTGAGTTGCAGGTCGGAGATCATGCTGAAGTAAAGGTAGTCGCGCCCCTCGATGACGACGAAATCGCCGATGCTCAAGCCCTCGATGTTGACGTCAGGATCCAAGCGAATAGTGAGTGAGGCATTGAACGCGCCGTCGGTGACGACACCAAGGCGATCTAACATGGGTCTGCTCCCTTTACCTATTGCCAAATAAGCCGCGCGCCCAACACGACCAGGACCACGGCCAGGGCCCACAACGTGCGACGGTACCATGCCCCCCTTAGCCAGCCGCGCCGACTGTGGACGATGAGGGCCAGGCCAACATGGGAGCCCACGAGCAAGGCGTAGAAGACGATGAGGAACCCTGCCGCGTCCAGCACGCGCTCGCGCGCCATCTGGATAAGCAGCGGCCCCCCGACGGTGCCCCAGAACAGGTAGGGATTGGGGTTGAGGAAGTTGACCAGCATTCCCTTGCCCATTTCCCGCCGCAGGTCAACGTCCGCCTCCACCCGTATGTCATTCACATGGTGGGCAGTGCGCGCCGTCTCAATCCCCAGATAGATAACGAACAACCCGCCGATGATGCCGACAATGCGCAGGGCCTGGTCGGGAAGGAAATGGAGAATGAGCAGGGATAGCACGATGATGGGCGCGTCCGTGAGTAGGGGGGCACTCCCAACGGTAATGCCCGCCCGCCAGCCCCCGCGCAGGGTAGCCACGATGGTATACGTGAGCAGGGGGCCGGGGGTCAGCCCCGCGGCCAACCCCAATGCCACCCCCATCATCAGGTACTCCCGCGCCATCCGCCGTCAACCCCCTACACGTCCAGATTGCGCACGGCCTTGGCGTGAGTCTGGATGAAGCGGCGGCGGGGCGGCACCTCATCCCCCATCAACATGCCAAACGTGCGGTCGGCTTCGGCCGCATCGTTAATTGTGACCTGCAGGAGAATGCGGTTTTCCGGGCTCATGGTCGTTTCCCAGAGTTGCTCCGGGTTCATCTCACCGAGCCCCTTGTACCGCTGAATGGTTACCTTGCCATCCTTCAACTGCTTGAGGATGCGATCCTTCTCCTCCTCCGAGTAGGCGTAGTAGCGCTTCTTGCTCGCCTGGATGAGGTAGAGGGGCGGCTGGGCAATGTACAGGTGGCCCTCCTCGATCAGTTGGGGCATGTAGCGGAAGAAGAAGGTCAGCAGCAGTGTGCGGATATGGGCTCCGTCCACGTCGGCATCGGTCATGATGATTACCCTGCCGTATCGAAGTTTTTCGATGTCGAAGTCGTTCCCGATGCCCGTCCCCAGGGCCGTGATCAACGCCTGGATTTCCTTGTTGCTAAGGGCCTTATCGAGCCGGGCCTTTTCCACGTTGAGGATCTTGCCCCGCAAGGGAAGGATGGCCTGGAAACGACGGTCGCGTCCCTGCTTGGCCGAGCCGCCCGCGCTGTCACCCTCTACGATGAAGAGTTCGGTCTTGGAGGGGTCTCGCTCCGAGCAGTCGGCCAGTTTGCCGGGCAGGGTCATGGATTCCAGGGCGCTCTTGCGAATGACCAGGTCGCGCGCTTTACGCGCGGCCAACCGCGCCCGGTAAGAGGTCTTGCACTTTTCGATGATCTGCTTGGCTTCGCGCGGGTGGCTTTCTAACCACTGCCCAAAGGCCTCGCTCACCACGGACTCCACAATGTTGCGCACTTCCGCGTTGAGCAACTTCACCTTGGTCTGGGATTCGAACTGCGGGTCGGGCAGTTTGACGCTGACAATGGCCGTCAGCCCCTCGCGCGTGTCCTCGCCGGTGAAGTTGGGGTCGTCGTCCTTAAGGAGGCCGTTCTTGCGTGCGTAATCGTTCAGGGTACGGGTGATGGCCGACCGCAGTCCCGTCAGGTGGGTGCCGCCGTCGGGCGTGTTGATGGTGTTGGCGAAGGCGTACACGGATTCCACGTACTCGTCCGTGTACTGAATGGCCGCTTCCACAATCACGTCGCCCACCTGCTTTTCCACGTAAACGGGCTCGTGCAGGGGCTTGCGCGTCTTGTTCAGGTAACGGACAAAGGAGGCGATGCCCCCCTCGAAGTAGAAGTTGGTCTCCGTTGGCGGCGTTGTGCGCTCGTCCACAAAGCGGATGTGCACCCCGCGCGTGAGGAAGGCAATTTCCCGAAAGCGCTGGGCCAAAGTGTCGTAACGATATTCGAGGGCATCGAAAATTTCCGCGTCACGCAGGAAGGTAACACGCGTGCCCGTGCGTTCCTTCTTCTTCATCTTGCCGATGACTTCCACATCCGTCACCGGACGGCCACGCTCGTACCGCTGGCGCCAGATCTTGCCGTCGCGCTTGACGACCACTTCCAGCCATTCGGAGAGGGCGTTGACCGCGGAAACGCCCACGCCGTGCAAACCACCGGACACTTTGTACCCGCCGCCACCGAACTTGCCGCCCGCGTGCAGGCGGGTCATGACCACCTCCAGCGCGGGGCGTTTCACTTGCGGGTGCAAGTCAACGGGAATGCCGCGCCCGTTGTCCTCAACGGTCACGCTGTTATCGGGGTGGATAATGATCTCGATGAAATCGCAAAAGCCGGCCAGGGCTTCGTCCACCGCATTGTCGACGACTTCGTACACCATGTGGTGAAGGGCGCGTAGGTCTGTGCCGCCGATGTACATGCCCGGTCGGCGGCGTACAGCCTCCAGCCCTTCGAGGACCTGAATATCGGCTGCCGTGTAATGGAGTTTGTCTTCCGTTCGTGTTTCCTTCGCCACGATATCCTTCTCCTTACTCCTACCTATGTATATTCAATAGGGCTTCGCTCATGCCCGCTTCATGCAGGTGAGTCATTCACTCCTTTCTCGCGACATCCAACCGGATCTATCAACGAAGAAGATAATTGTGCCAAGGGTGAGTCCACTTGTGAGTAAAGCATTTCCTGCAATGCTGATGATCATCCCTGGGATGTTGGTGAAGAAAGAGCGCCAGATTAGCGCGAAGCCTTCTGTGATGACCATAGAAATGAGTACCAAGCCGATGCAACTCCACAAGTAGCGGTATACGACCCGCGCGCTGCGCGCCATGCCTTGTAGTGCATTCGAATGGTGCACCACGATGCTGGCCGGTGTAAAGTAGAAGAACAACATGCCCATTAGCATCAACCAGGACATAAAAATCGTACCTACGCCGATTATGCCAACAGAAAGGGCAGGGCTAACGAACATGCTGACGACGGCCATCAGGCTCAATCCGATAATCGATGCCACAAAGAACAACACAATCAGTACCACCAACACCAACAGATTTCCCGTCGTCCATATCCAGACCAGCCAGAAGGGGAAGCGTTCTACCCCGTTAGGGGTAATTCCTGTGTCAGATGGTCGCAACATGTAGGGTAGTATCAATACCCTTTCCCTTACTAAGGCATGAACAGCCAGCGTCATATAAAAGGCGGCCAAAGGAGTCCCTATGACGACCAGCGCTACCACCAGGCCGATCAAAAGCCAAGGTGATGAGGGCGACAAAGTAAGGATCTCCCATCCCGGCGGTGCCGGCAATGTTCCCAAAGCGGCTGCCAACGACCCTGGCGCACCCGGCCCCTGCACCAGGCCTGTGAGGAGGTTCGGGCCATCCATCAACTGGCCTGCTGTGAGCATGTCCAACCCGGTCGCGCGCTCGACCAGGGTGCGTAACTCCGGGTCGGCCTGACGCAACAGCGTCCGAAAGGCTTCCCAGGGGGTCACCCGGGGGCCCAACCAAAAGAACATGTCCACCAGAAAAGGCACAGCAGCCACATAGGGCCGCCGAAGCAATAGGCGATATCCGATGGACAGCGCGTCGATGACACCAATGGGTTTTTCGCGCGTTGCAGGTGCCGGTTCCGGCATGTCGTGCAAAAGATTCCCCGATCCTTTCGCGATTGGCCCCGCCCCTGGTGAGGCAACGCATACCCCACCGAGAAGGGCGCGACACGCACTCTTCTATTATAATACAAACGTGCGATAAATTGAAGTCAACGGTGGCCCTGGGCGAGGTGGCTAACATGAGCCGACGCACAATGCGCCTTCTCTCCGCATTTGTGACTCTTGCAGCGTCGCTGTTTGGCCTGGAATTTCTGGCTCGCGGGCGTGGGTGGGGGCTCCCCACCCCGAC
>JALWHQ010000016.1 GCA_026983525.1 Anaerolineae bacterium
CCTTTGCCCCTCGCCTGGGCGTGATCGCGGGCACGGGAGGCCGGCGCGTGCGCCTGCGAGCCGAACCGGGGGGCGACATCTTGGCCCTTTTGCCCGAGGGGACGATTGTCATCGTGTTGGGTGAGGCGGTCGAACGGGAGGGCCTGCTGTGGATTCCTGTGCGTGATATCTCAGGACGTGAAGGATGGGTATCCGCCGACTATGTGGAAATGGGAAGGTGAGGAGGAAGCGTGATGCGGCCAAGTGCAATGGCCGCATCACGTCAGCAACCCGATTAATGCACGGCCTCCACAGCGGGTTCGGCTGCGATGAATTCTTCAACAGCCTGGCGCGCTTCGTGGTCGGGCATCTGGACGGGCGGCGACTTCATGAAGTAGGCACTGGGACCAAGGAGGGGCCCCCCAATGCCCCGGTCAAGGGCCAACTTTGCACACCGCACCGCGTCGATGATGACCCCCGCGCTGTTCGGGCTGTCCCACACCTCCAATTTCAACTCGATGGTGATGGGCACGTCGCCGAAGCCCCGTCCCTCCAGGCGAATATGGGCCCACTTGCGATCCTGGAGCCAGGGCACGTAGTCGCTGGGGCCGATGTAGACGTTTTCGGGCGGGAGATCATAGGGCAGGATGCTGGTCACCGCGTTCGTCTTGCTGATCTTCTTGCTCTCCAGCCGTTCCCGCTCCAGCATGTTGTAGAAATCGGTGTTGCCGCCCACGTTCAACTGGCTGGTCCGTTCCAGACGGACGCCCCGATCCTGGAAGAGTTGGGCCAGCGTGCGGTGGACGATGGTCGCTCCTACCTGGGACTTGATATCGTCGCCGATGATGGGAATGCCCGCGGCACGGAAGCGCTCGGCCCATTCCTCATTGCGGGCAATGAAGACGGGGATGGCGTTGACAAAGGCGACACCCGCTTCCAGCGCCTGCTGCGCGTAGAAGCGCGCGGCCTCTTCGCTTCCCACAGGCAGATAGTTGATGAGTACGTCTGCCCGGGTCTCCTCCAGCACCCGACGCACATCCACCGCGGGCGCGTCCGACTCCTCCACCATGTGGCACAGGTAGCGTCCCACGCCGTCCAGGGTGGGGCCGCGCATGACCTCCACCCCCAAGGGGGGCACATCGGCGAAGCGGATGGTGTTGTTACGGCCGCTCCAGATGGCCTCGGAGAGGTCCTTACCCACCTTGGTGGCGTCCACGTCGAACGCGGCCACAAATTCGATATCGCGCACGTGGTAGCCCCCCAGGTTGACGTGCATCAGCCCGGGCACCTCTTCGTGTTCGTTCGCGTGTTGATAGTAGAAAACACCCTGAACGAGCGCGTTGGCGCAGTTGCCTACGCCCGCGATGGCCACACGAATGCGCTTGTCCCTTCCGTTTTTCGAAAACATGTCGTTGCCTCCTGACGGGTAAGGATGATAGACGATGGACGAGGGCTATCTCGCCTCGCGCCGCACAGACTCCCGCTCCACCAAGGTACACTCGAACACCACATCCTCCACCTGCTGCCCCTGGCGCAGGCGCAGGGCCTGAGCCACGGCCGTGTGCCCCATGTCCTCCGTGGGCTGGGTAACCGTGGTAAGGGGCGGGGCAGTGAGTTCACTGAAGGGAAGGTTATCGAACCCGATGACGGCCAGATCTTCGGGCACACGAATGCCGTTGCGCCACGCTTCGGCCAGAACGCCCATGGCGGTCAGATCGTTGTAGCAGACGACCGCGTCGGGGCGGGGCGCAATCTCCCACATGCGGTGCAGGGCACGGCGCCCGTCCTCAGCCCGCCCCTCGCCGGGAAAGATC
>JALWHQ010000017.1 GCA_026983525.1 Anaerolineae bacterium
GGCCACGTTCTTGACCACAGGACGCCCGGCGCGAATGAGGCGGCCATCGGGTAGGGCAACCGTCATCGCCAGCACCACATCCCGGACGCCCCCGTAGCGCAAGCGCAAGGGCGCGTTGGTGTTCGTCGCCACGATATGGCCCACGGGGGTTTGGGCATCCCCGGCAATGAGGGGGAGGAACATGCCGTGCTCCGCGAGGAAGGCCTGCACTTCACCCAGCGGGGTCCCTGCCGCAACGGTAATGGCGAAATCGTCGGCGGAGAAGTCGACGATGCTGCGCAGGCGCGCCGTGGAGATGAGCGTTTCCCCCTTCACAGGCGCGGGATCTCCTCTCGACACGATGCGCGCCCGCCGCCCCGACGCGCGCAGGGCGGCAAACACGGCCGCGGCTTCTTCGGTGTCGGCGGGATACACGACGTCCTCCGCGGGCGCTCGCGGGGGTACCGGCCGGGGTTCGGGGATGTCTTCGGGGAAGATTTTGCCCGGGTTCAAGAGGTCATCAGGGTCGAACACGGCCTTGACATCCAGCATGGCGCTGAGTTCTTCGGGCGTGTACATGAGGGGCATGTAGTGTTTCTTCTCCGTACCCACACCGTGCTCGCCCGTAATGCTCCCCTCCATGGCCACGCACGCCCGCACAATCTCCTTGCTGGCGTCCATGATGCGTTCCATCATCGCCTCATCGTGGGGATCCAGCAGGATAAGGGGGTGCAGGTTCCCGTCCCCGGCGTGGAAGACGTACCCCACCTGGAGGTCGCGCTCTGCACAGATGCGGTTGACCGTGGCAAGCATGTCCGCCAGTCGGCTGCGGGGCACGGTGACGTCCACCAGGTAGTAGGCCGGGGCCAGCCGCGAGACCGCTCCCGCGGCGCTTTTCCGGCCCAGCCAGATTTGCGCGCGCTCGGCCTCGGTGCGGGCAATGCGCAGGTCGAATCCCCCGTGCTCGCGCAGGATGGCGGCCACCCGTTCGATTTGCTCGTCCAGGGCTTCAGGGTAGCCATCCACTTCCACGATGAGGGACGCGCCCGCGTCGACGGGGAGACCGGGATGCGCGTAGTCCTCGACGATGCGCATGATGTTCTGGTCCATCATCTCCAGGGTCGCGGGAATCAACCCCGCAGCCACCACGGCCGAAACGGCCTTGCCCGCCTCTTCCACCGTGTGGAACGCGGCCATGAGGGTCTTCACCCCCGGGGGACGGCGGATGAGCCGCACGGTGATGTCGGTCACGACGGCCAGGGTGCCCTCGCTGCCCGTTATCAGGCCGCAAAAGTCATACTCGGGGTAGTCGAGGGCTTGGCCGCCAAAGCGAACGGCGCGCCCATCGGCCAGGACGACTTCCAGGCCGGTGACGTAGTTGGTGGTCACGCCGTACTTGAAACAGTGAGGGCCGCCGGCGTTTTCGGCCACGTTGCCGCCCAGGGTGGACGCGCGCCCACTGGCCGGGTCGGGGGGATAGTAGAGGCCGTGGGCAGCGGCAGCCGCGTCCAGGGCCTGGTTCAGCACCCCCGGCTCGACCACGGCGCGCCGCCCGCGCGCGTCCAGGTGGCGGATGCGGTCCATGCGGCTGAACTCGACGATGACGCCCCCGCGCGGCGCGATGGCCCCGCCCGAAAGTCCTGTGCCCGCGCCGCGGGCCACGACCGGGAGGCCGTGTTCGGTGGCCCATCGTACCACGTGCACAACTTCGTCCCGGTTCTCGGGCAACACCACAATATCGGGCCGCCCACGGTCGAGCCCGGCGTCGATCTCGTAGGTGAGCAGTTCCACCGGATCGGTAACGAGACGATGCGGGGGGAAGAGCCTTTCCAGGGCACTAAAGGGTGCTTTACTTCGTGTCATGAGTCCTTTCCTCTGATGTATGCTCCCCTTGGTAGGCTTCGTCCAGGAGTTCGACCACGTGCACGACGCGCGCGTTCAGCCCCGCCTTGTGCACACCCCGTATCATTTGCAGGTAACACCCCGTGTTGCTGGTGACAATCACCTCCGCTCCCGTGGACGCCACATCCTCCATCTTGGCGTCGAGAACCTGGTCGGCGACGTCCGGGTGGGTGATGTTGTAGATGCCCGCGCTGCCGCAGCAACGATCGGGGCGGGCCAGTTCGACCAGTTCCAGGTTGGGGATGCTGCGCAGGAGGTGGCGGGGCTCGTCGATCACTTTTTGCGCGTTGCGCAGGTGGCAGGAATCCACGTAGGTCGCGCGAGCAGGGATGGGGTGTTGGGGTGGTTCGCGTAGGCTTTTGGCCAGAAATTCGTTAACGTCGAAAACACGGGCGGTGAACGCGCGCGCTTTCTCCGCGTACACCGGGTCGTCGGCCAGCAGGTGAGCGTACTCCTTCAGGGTGGCCCCACATCCTCCGGCATTGTTGATGTACGCGTCGCACCCGCTGGCCAGGAAGAGGTCGATGGTTTGGCGGGCCATGGCTTTCGCCGTTTCCACATCCCCGGCGTGGAGCGCGGGCGCGCCGCAACACGTCTGCCCCTCGGGCACGTACACGTCGTACCCGTTGCGCTGGAGCACCCGCACCGTGGCCGCGTTCACGCGTCCCAGGAAGGCATCCTGTACGCAGCCGTGGAAGAAGGCCACACGCCCGCGCCGTTGTCCGTGGGCAGGATAAATGGCCCCCGGCTGTATCCCTTCTCGGGAAAGGGGCGGCAGCAAGGACGCCATGACGCGTAGGGACTTGGGGAGCATGGGCAGGCGTTGGGCCAGTCGGGTGAGCCCCAACCGCTGCAAGGGGCGCATGAGGGCGGCCAGCGCGCGCAGCCGTCGGGGGTAGGCGAGCAATTGGCGGAACGCGATGCGCTGGACGATCTGTTGCACTCGCGAGGGGGGCGCCTCTTCAGCCAGCCGCGCGCGCGCGGTTTCCAACAGGGTGCCATAAGGAACACCGGAAGGACACGCGGCTTCACACGCCCGGCAGTCCAGACAAAGGTCGATGTGGCGGGCAAAGGCACCATCGAGGGGAATGGTCCCCTCCGCGGCGGCCCGCATGAGCATGATGCGCCCTCGCGGGCCCTCCATCTCCGTGCGGAAGATGTCGTAGGTGGGACACGCGGGCAAGCACAAACCGCAGTGGACGCACTTTTCCGCCAGCGCACGCAGGGTGGACACGGAGAAGGTGGACGTATGGCTCGTGCTGGTCATGCGACTCCCTCTTGGATCGGGGCTTTCTTGAGGGAAGTATAGCCGAAGATAGGGATATCGTTCAACTCACCTGCCCTTCATCAGCGTGTCCACGGCTTCACCCGTTGTGTATTGGGGCTCCCATCCCCAGGCGCGGCGCGCTTTTGTCCAGTCAACGGCCAGGGGATAGCGCAGCAGGGAGAGTTCGGCGGGCGTGCTGCTGTTGGGCAGTCGAAGGTGCCAGGAGAGGCCGATGATCGTTTCCCACACGGTGGCGGGCAAGGGGACTCCCAGGCGCCCGGCACGTCGGACGATTTGCGCCCAGGGAAGGGGGGCTTTGCCCCCTACGTTGAAGATGCCCGGCTCGGGCTGTTCGATGGCCCGTACCAGGGCGGCCACCAGGTCATCCTCATGAATGAGTTGCAGGCGTGAAGGGGAACCGGCGAAGATGGGGAGGAAGGGGGCCGTGCGCAGGGATTGCCCGAGGTTGTTGGTGCAGTGGGGACCTACCACGATGGCCGCGCGCAGGTGGGTAACCATAGGGCCCCCGCGAGCCGAAACCAGGTCGGCCTCCCTTTCCACCAGGTATTTATGCCATGCATAGTGGTGACCGGGATAGGGGCGGGGAAAGTGATCTTCGGTGAGGAACTCGGGGTTGTCCGGCCAGGCGCCGTAGACCGTGTAACTGGACAGGTTGACGATGTGGCGGACGCCCGCGCGGGCCGCAGCATGAAGGACGTTGACACTGCCCCGCACGTTGATGTCGTACATGAGGGCGGTATCCCGAATGGCCTGAACCACAAAGGCCAGGTGCACGAGGGTGGTGCACCGATGCGTACGCAGCACCTCTTCGATGTGGCTATCACGCACATCCAGGGGGAGAAAGGTCACGATGTCGGGCCAATCGTCCCGCTCGCGCACGTCGATGGCCACGATATGCGCGACGTGGGGATGCTCTATCAGACGATGAATGAGCCGCCGGCCCACGTACCCGCTTGCCCCGGTGATAGCGATGACGTTCATGGCTGAATCTCACGTGAGATCGCGCAGGAGTTTGCGTAAGGCGTCCTCCGCGTGGCCCAGGGGATGGTCGCCCTCGGCCAGCGCGCGTGCCTGTTCCATTAGTGAAGCATTTTGCGCCATGGCTTCTTGATACTGACGGGCAAATTCGCCGCTGTGGATCTCCTCGAATATACGCTGGAAGTGCTGGGGGAGTCCGGTTTGCATGAGTTCCATCAGGCGGCGGTATCCGCCGTACATGGCGATGTTGCCGTGGTGGTAGGCGGAGTGGGTGAAGCCCTCCTCGCGGAACGCTCGAAACACGGTTTCCATCTCGCCGGACATGTACATTTCCAGAACAAGGGCCTCAGGGGGAAGGCCGTTCTGGACGCCGATGGAGAACAGACTCATGATGGAGAGGCCGATAACCGCGCCCAGGGTTTGCTCGATGAAAAGATCCAGGTCGGCCTCTTGAGGAAGGGGGAGGTGGAAGGACACGGGACGCAAGGCGCCCACGGCGTGGGCCAACCCGAGCAGGCGCGCCCACCCGCGTCCCGACGCGTCCTGATGGACGTCCAGAAAGGCGATGAAGCCCTGTCCCTGCGTGTACCGCTGGCGGATCTCCTGCCCGCCCATACGAGGGGCGAGGAGTAACACATCGACCTCCGCGGGGGGCTGTACCAGGCCGTAGGCGACGGTATAGCCCGAGGCGAACACGAGCGCGCTCCCCGCCTTCAGCGCGGGCCTGATATGGTGGTCGAACACCTCGGGCATGACTTCGTCGGCAATGAGCAAATAGATGGTGGATCCCTGTTCGACCGCTTCGGCGATGGGAAGGACGGTGAAGCCGTCCGCGCGGGCTTGCTGCGCGTACTCGTCCTCGATGTTGCCGATGAGCGGAGGATGCCCCGCATCGCGCAGGTTCAGGGCCATGGAACGGCCGAGGTTTCCGTAACCAACGACGACGAGGTGTTCCCCATTGAGGGCCTCTGGCGGAACGTCGGATGCGGTGAAGTAGCGCATGTCGGACATAGTTAAGCCTCCCTGTGCAAGATAGGTGGATTCTACAATTGATGCGCTTTGTGCAAGGGGCATAGCCAACCGGCAAATATACTCGATTTTAAAACGCGCAGGAATATTTGGGCAAGATTTTGAAAAGCCCTATCTTAGAGGTCGGATGGTTGTATAGGCAGTGGTTGTGACGTATACTGTGTACTCAGTATACGGGATTTGTTCACACATTCCTGAGATTGGGACTTTATTGAAAAGAACGACGCGACCCATCTCCACCGCTGAAAGTTGTATTACGTGGGGAGGTGATCGATGCATCGTTTTCTCAGGCAATCGTGCCGTATGCTCTTGGTCGTCTCGTTGCTGGTGTTCATTTCGTTCACTCGTCCCACAGTGGAAGCCAACGTGAACCCTCCACTTCGCATGGGATACGGGGTGAACCCCGCGGTCTCCTGGGATAGCGGCATCGCGCAACTGGGCTTCGACTGGACGAAGACCTTTGGCCCGCCGCCGGGACGCCTGCCCTATCGCGTGCTTTGGCGCGTGGAGGCGAAGGCCCAGCACCTTCAGAACCTGGACGCGTGGGGGCAGGGGTTGGAGCAGGCCGCGCGCTCGTCCGCGCGCTACGTCGAAGCCTGGGAGATCGGCAACGAGCCCAACCTGGACGCGTCCTACGGCTGGAACGCGCCCCCCAACGCGGCTGACTACACCCGCCTGCTGTGCGAGGCATATCGCCGCATCAAGAAGGCCGACCCCACGGCCATTGTGGTCAGCGCGGGGCTCGCGCCTACGGGTCGCATCCCCTTTACCTGGAACGGCCACAAGGGTTACTGCGCGCCGGGGGTGGGCTGGTGCCCCATCTACTACCAGGACGAGCGCGAGTTCTTGAGGGAGATGCTGGCCGCGGGCGCGGGCGACTGCTTCGACGCGCTGGGGTATCACCCCTACGGCTTTGCCGCGCCCCCCGAGGCCGCGCCCGGCTCCGCGGCCTGCGGCCCTAACGACTTCTGCTTCCGCAGCGTGGAAGTGATCCGCCGCATCATGGTGGATGAGTTCGGCGTGGACAAACCTATCTGGGCCACGGAGTTTGGCTGGCTTGTCGACCCCGGCCAGGTGGGGCGCCCCGAGTGCCGCACGGATCCCGCAATGGCAGGACGCATGTGGCAGGTGGTGAGTCCCGACCAGCAAGCCACGTATTTGAAGAACGCGTTTGCCTGGGCCGAAGCCCACTGGCCCTGGATGGAGGCCATGTTCGTGTTCGACTACGGGTTCAACGCCATGCCCGAGTGGATGGTGCCCTCGTGTGATGCCAGGCGCTTCTACGACATCAAGGGGCGTCCCGCCGAGGCCGCGCTGAAGGCCATGCAGAAGCGGTATGCGCCCGCGCGCCCCCGTTGGTCCACTGCCACCGTCCTCGTGGATACCGGGCCACATCCCCAGGCCAGGGGGAGCGTGCGCCTCAGCCACGACACGCCCGAACCCCTCTCCTGGACGGTGGTGAGCACCTCGGGGCCGTTTCCCATTCAAGTGGTGAAGAACCAGGGTCGGGATGATGAACCGCTGATGTTCACCGTGCAGCGGGGCAGCCTGGGCGTGGGCACGTACACGGGGACGATTCGCGTGCGTGTGCGCGGGCCTGCCGCGGTGCCCGTCACCCCAGAAACAACGGATATCACCGTGACCCTGAAGGTGGCCTCCCGTGTGCGGCAAATTCACACACCGTGGTTGGGCAGGTAGAGGGGGGCGACAGACGATGGACGATAGACGATGGACGATAGGATGAAGATCTATGTCAATCGTCCATCGTCCATCGTCCATCGTCAACCTGGCGCAAACGTTTCGCTTTTTTCCGAGAGAAGAGTTCCTTGTAGGGAGCGAGAGCCATGCCTCAGGTGTACAAAATCAACCCCGATGGAAGTACGATACCCATGACAAAAGTCTACTGCGCTGATGAAACGCGCGAACTCCAGGATCTCCTGGCGAAGAACCTCGATCTGTTGCCTGGTGACCAGATAAATCCCGAGGAGCCGCGGCGGTGGGTGCTCGTTCAGCGGGAGATGGGTGTGCCCGACCCTGGTTCGGGCAAAGAGCGTTGGGCCATTGACTTCGTTCTGTTGGACCAGGACGCGATACCGACCTTCGTCGAATGCAAGCGGTTCGCGGACACGCGCGCCCGCCGCGAAGTCGTGGGGCAGATGCTCGAGTACGCGGCCAACGGTCACCACTACTGGAATCGCGACCAGTTCCAACAGTTGGCCGAGCAGAGCGCGCGGGCGCGAGGGATGACATTGGAAGAAGCGTTGCAACAGGCACAGGTGGATATTAATGACGAAGCGGACGTGAAGGACTTCTTCGCCCGCGCGGAGGAAAACTTGCGCCAGGGCCACATCCGTCTGATCTTCTTCCTGGAGGAAGCGCCCTTCGAACTCAAGAGCATCGTGGACTTTCTGAACAAGCAGATGGAACGTAGCGAGGTGCTGTTGGTCGAGGCGCGGCAGTATGAACTGGAGGGCACGCGCGTTGTGGTGCCCACGTTATTCGGCTACACGGAGGAAGCCCGTCGGGTGAAGCGTGCCGCGCCTGTGGCAGCAGGCCGCCGCGCGTGGGACGAGGAATCGTTCTTCGAGACTATTGCTGTAGAGTTAGGTGAAGATGCATTCCGAACAATTCACGAGTTTTACAATTACATGCAGTCACACGGTTTGCAGATTATCTGGGGACGTGGAAAGCGATACGGCACCTTACGCATTGTTGCTCCAGAGGTATCCCCTACGCCCATACTCTCGATTTGGACGAATGGCCTACTTTGGATCAACTTTGCTCCACTTGATAAGGACGAAAGAATGGTCGATTTCCGCGGTGCATTGGCTCGTATTGTAGAACACTACATGAATTGGGATTTGCCTGACGATTATGCAACCAGATACATCAGCGTACCTTTGGAGACATGGCTGCCGCGCGCTCAGGAGTTTGCGGATCTGGTCGTGCGGTTGGTTGAGGAGTTTAAGGAGCGCCCTGCCCCGTAGACCTTACGCCC
>JALWHQ010000018.1 GCA_026983525.1 Anaerolineae bacterium
TACACCTTGACGTTCGGGCCGCGCGTGACGTAGAGCACATAACGCGTGCCGTCGTAAAAAATGTCCGGATCGGAAGCCGTGGGCGGATCGGTGACAAGAATTTCGACTCGATTACCCGGTTCGACCACAAATCGTACACCGTCGCTTCCCGCCACCTCTGTAGCGCTACGGATGTACTTCATGCAGGATGTTTCACCGGGGGCGCATTGAGCTGGATCCTGCCCCCTAATTCCCGGCAAATAAAACAACACCAATCGCCCATTCTCATCGACAAAGAGGCTGGGGTCCACAAAACCGTCAGCGTCTGCATCATCCAAAATAACCGGAACCGGAGATTCCCAGGTATCGGTGTTGAAGCGGTAGCGACGCACGAAGCCCGGGGTATAGATGTAAAGGGTGTCCCCACGACGAATGACGTCGGGCACGCTGCCGGTATAAGGCTCCCAGCCAGGAATCAGGCTCCAGTTCGCGCCATCGTCCGACTGGGCCAGATAAACCTGATGATTGATGGGCTTACTGCAATCCGCGCTTTCGTCATCACAGGCGAGGAAGGTCATCAGGTAGGCGCCATCAATGGTCCGCTCTGGCCCCGGAGTGACCGTTGGCGTCGGGGTAGGCGTCGGGGCCAGAACGCGCACCCACGTGCGTCCCCCCCTCACAGGAATAGACAGCACACCCTCGCGCGGGGTTACGGTTGTGGTGATGTGTGGGGTCGGGGACGGCGGGCGAATTTCCACCTGGGCGGGAACTTCGGGCCAGCCAAGTACGCCTGTGTCCAAAGTCAAGGTCAGGCCCACCGTGTCGCTCAGAATCCCCGAGATCTCAAAGGGCGTCGTAGTCGTGATGGCAGCCTCTGTCCAGCGCGAGGGCCCTGCCCACGGGCGCCAGCCAATTCCCCAAAAGTGGGTGAAAGGGCCCAACTCCGGCTCACCCGGATTTTGTGGTTCCCCGCCCGCATCGGTAACGAGAGGCAGGTATCCGGGTAAGGAACGTCGCGTGTACGCGCTCAGCCAGTCCAATGCCCAGGCCATCGTGTAAGGGGTATTCGGATCACTGTGCCCCCCATCGAACCCGTAGAGGGCCACGGGGGCATTGGGGTTTTGCTGCTTGATGGCGTTGAACAAGTCCTGGGAATGGTGATAGGGGACCTTATCGTCCTGGTATCCGTGCACAAGGGCGAGGGGCACAAGGGAGAGGTTGCGGGCAAAGGTGAGGGGGGAGCGGCGCGCGTAGTTGTACGGCACTTCCCAGGGATACCCGCCCACCTCGCGCCGAATGTTCTCCGCCTGGAAGTATTCCCCCGCGCTCAGGCGCTCGTCGTGCCACACAGCCATGTCCGTCGGACTCCAATAGACGACGGCCGCGGCGAAAAGGTCGGGAAATTTTGCCAGCGTTGTGAGGGCGGTCAATCCTCCGGCGGAGTGGGCCACCAAATAGATACGCGAGGGGTCTACGGGATACCGTTGGCGTACATATTCGAGCAGGTAAAGGAGATCCCGCTGGGCGGGACGCGCGCCCAAAGGTCTGTAACCGGAACTAACGTCCGGGCACCAGGAGCCAATGTCGCCCGGCACTTGATCGAGTGGCCGTTCACCGTGTAGTTCCGGCGCTGCGAACAGCCAGCCGCGCGCGGCAACGCTCTGTCCCAACCCGGGGGCCACAGCGGACGCGTGATGCGGTGCCTTGTCGCTGCAGTTGATGGAACCGTGAACATATATGACGAGGGGCACAGGGGTCTGGATGACGGTGGAAGGCAGGGCCAGGCTGGCCCGTTGCTGGGTGTTGTCC
>JALWHQ010000019.1 GCA_026983525.1 Anaerolineae bacterium
TCACCGGGTTGTTGTTCACGTACGAATAGCGGTTCAGGCTCTGCGGGTTCCCCGGCTCCGGCACAATCGTGTCCGGCTGGATGAAGCGCCCGATGGCCGGGTCGTAGTAGCGCGCGTTGTAGTCGTACAGCTTGATGACCCCATCCCACCGCTGGCCGGTGAAGCGGTAGGGCGTGGGCACGCTCCCCCAGCCGCTCCGCGCCTCCCCATAGGGATAATACCACAACCGCCCACTCAACGTCCCGTTCCCGTTCGCCAGCGTCACCGTGGAGCCCAGGTGGTCTGGCAAGATGAAGTACAGGGTGCCACCCTTGCGGTAGGCCACGCGCTGCCCGCCGATGGTGTAGTACTTCCGCACCTCCGAGCCCACCTTCTCGTACCACGCGCCCACGAATACCTTCGTCTTCCCCCCTTCCACCACCTTTACCTTGTTCCCGTCCCCGTCATAGGTGAAGGTGGCGCTGGCCGCACCGCTCACCGAGGCCAGCCGATTTTGCGCATCATACGAGAGTGCGTAACTGCTGCCAACATGGCGACTGGTCATGTTGCCGTTGGCGTCGTAGGCGAAGGTGTCGCTCTCGTCATAGGAGGAACACTGTCGTCGCCTCAGCGCGGCCACGGTGAACTAGCGCCTGCCCGCGCTGAAGGACCTGGCCTGCTTCCACTGCACGACCGCGTGCTACCTGCATCCCGACGAGGCGCGCGTGGCGGAAATGGTGGAGGAGTTGTAGGGGGGAGAGGAGGTTCTGACGGTTCTGGCATAGCCGGATCAAGGCCATTGTTTGATTCTTCTCACGCTGCTGAATTACAATTTGATTATGGGACAAATTTGGGTAGTTTGGGAAACGAAAAAGGCGCTTGTAGACATTCTCAGGGAACGGGCAGAAGAGGACGGGCTGCCGCTGCGAGTTATCCTGAAAGAGACTCTGCAGGTATATGTGCTGGCGGCTATTTACGCTCAGCCAACCTCGGATCGAGTGACTTTTCAGGGGGACACATGCTTGCGACTGGTCTACGGCGGCCCGCGTTACTCAGAGGACCTGGATTTCGTGACCACGTTGACGCCTTCTGAGTTACAGGAACTGTTTGGGCGCGTGCACCCAGAAGTGATGCGACTGGCCCCCTTCTTCGAGGGAGAGATCTTCCTGCGCGTGCAGAAGGCGACCGCGGAGATTGTGCGGTGGAAGGTGTACTACCGTGGGGATCATTCTCAGGATGCCACGTCCGTGAGCGTTGAATTTGCCCCGTATCCGGCCTACACCACCCGCATCACTCCTCTGCGCCTCCCCTCCTCCCTGCCTGCATTGCCCCTGGTGGTGGTGCGGGCGGAAACCGAGGCGGAGATATTGGCCGACAAAGTGGTGGCGTTCGCGGGACGGCGTTACGTCAAGGGGCGAGACGTGTTCGACATCTGGTGGTTGAGACAGCGGGGCATCGAAGTGGACCGGGACATGGTGCGCAGGAAGCTGGAAGACTACGGGGTTCACCCCGAGCGCTTTCGTGACAACTTGGCTCGTCTGAGCCCGGATAGGGTGCGCCAGGAACTGGAGCGTTTCCTGTCCCTGCGCTATCGGACGCAGATCCTTCAGCCGGATGTTTTGAGCGCCATGGTGGAAGAGGTGCGTGCGTGGCTGGAGGGGGTGATGGCATGAGTGCGTATTACACCGTTGACCGTTGGATCGCGCTGCTGCGGGACATGGCCCGGCAGGGTGGGGATTTTCTCACGCTGCAGGGGCTGCGGCAACTTACCGGCCTGAGTGAAGGGGCGGTGCGCAAGGCAGTAGCGCGGTTGGAGAAAAAGGGCTACCTCGTGCATGTGGGGCCCGGTCTGTATGCCAACCGCTTGGGGCGTCCCACCCTGGAGGCGCTGGCCATGATTCTTGGCGCGCCCTGCTATATCTCTTTTGAGAGTGCGCTTGAGCGTTATGGGATGCTTTCTCAGATTCCTCTGGTCCTCACCTGTGCGTCCACGTCCCGATCGGGGCGGCGTCAGACCCCGTTGGGAGAGATTGTCTTTCACCGGTTGCACCCGCGACTCTTTTTCGGTTACCGGCCAGAGGGAGGCGTTTTATGGGCAGAACCGGAAAAAGCGCTGTTGGACTGGGTCTATGTGCATCGTAAGCGGTACGGAATGACCCCGGCGCTGGATGAGTTGATGCTGGGGGATCTGGATTGGGGGCGTCTGAAAGAATGGGCACGACACTACCCACGGCCTGTGCAAGCCGTGGTGGAGGATCTCTTGTTGCAAGAGCAGAGAGAGTCTGTTCACGTCTGAGTTGGGATATATCAGGACTTGACGAGAGTACTATAATAGTAAGCGAAGGAACAATGGCCCCGATGATAGTCGGGGTATGAGGCAGCAGAAGGGCGTTGCACGTCAATTGTTCCCCGTGGCAAGCGGGGTAAGAGAGCGACGTGTGACGCCCTTTTTGCTTTCTGGCACCTTAACAGCGGAAATAATGGGGACAATGAACGAATGAACACATCTCCGTCCGTGTGGGCGGAGTTCTGAATACATTCCCGAACCGGCCCTGTGGCCGGTGACCTGAGCGCCTCAGCGGGTGGCTCCGTTGGGGCGTTGAGGTCACCGGCTGCGGCGCGATGCTGTGGCTGGTTGTTCCAATGTGTCCCTGCGGGCCTTGCGCCCGTGTGCGACGTGTCCCTGTTTTCACTTTTCACTTTCCACTTTTTGCACTTTGCAATCCCAACCAATCACCCCCGTGTGGGGAGGGGCAAGACGTGCGCCTTCTCCCCACACGGGGGATGCGTGCGCCTTCCTCTCCCCACAGGGGAAAGGAGGAAGGCATCATGGCGAAGAAGTATTACGGCAAGCGTGCGTTCTGGACGGAGGTCATTCTGGCCGACATGAAGGTCGCGTTCAGAAAGGATTGGGCCGACTATGAGGGTGAGATCCTGGTCGCCCCGCCTGACTTGCTGGAACCTGCGGCAAAGAAACTGCAGGCGCTTCTGCTCCTGGGTTCTCCGCGCGAGGAGGCAGAAGCCGCCGTCCTTGAGTGGCTCCAGGAGCAAGTCGCTGCACGCAAGAAACTCCACCGCTGGCGCGAAAAGCAGCGCAAGCGCCGACGGTAGTTGTGGTGAAGAAAAGGGGAGGGCCTGGCCCCCCTTTTTCATTCTCAGGAAGATGTTGGCCATGACCGCGCCCTCGACGGCGGCCGCGATGATTGTCACCGGCGCGTCTCGCGTCGGCTGCGCCTCTTCCAGCACTCGACGCAGACGTTCCTTTCCGTTCCCCCGCTTCCAGTCCCGCCAGCGGTTGCCCGCAAGCGTCCATCGCGCCACGATTTCCCGTTGCACCAGCGTCTCTTCGAAGGCGGGAAACTCGACGCGAGCGCCGTTTTCCTCGCCCGGCAGCGGCCCCAGGCGGCGCACGAAGACGATGTAATCGTCGCCGCCTAGCGGCGTGGGTGCGCGGTTGATCATCTCGCTCACGTCCGCCAGGATCTCGTCCACGTCCGCGCCGCTCTCCTCGTCGCCATCCCATACCCAGTAGATGGGCCGCGTGTTCTCGAACGCGGCGATAAGCGCCACCGCGGACGCCAGCGCGGGCCAGATGCGGGCGATGAGTTTCCACGCCCAGGGCCGCGCGCCCAGGCCCGACGCGGCCAGCCAGCGGGCCAGCCGCAGACCGATCACGCCGTAGAGCCATGCTTCCCACCGATGTGCAAACGCCTGTACCTGCATACGCCGCCTCCTTTCGTCCAAAATAAAAGGCCCACCGCCTTGTGGCGGTGAGCCTGTGTGTTCTCACCCTGATGGCGCGCCCGATCGGCGCGTCTTGCGGAGACCATTATAGCGGGAGAACGATCCTGTGTCAAGTCGGGATTTGATACTATGGTGCTATAGTGCTATACTTGGAAAACAGAATGAATGCAGGAGGAGGTGAGCATGTCGAGAGAACCGGCAGAAATCCAGGCTCTGCACGAGTTGTGGAACGCGACGGCTCCGAAACCGCCCACGGCTGAGGAGGTGCTGGACGGGCTTTTGCGTGCCCTCTGTGACCTTCCGGCCTCGTTTCGAGAGCAACTTCGGCGTGAGGCCGATCGCTTGGCAAATAACTACGTGGAGAGCACGTTTTACCTTGGCATCGAGATAAACGATCCCTATCTGGTGGGGCTCAACCGTCTGATAGAGGCCCTGGAGGCGAGGACAAAGTACGAGGAAGAGATAGAACGAGAGATGAGGGAAAGGCCATGGACCGACCTCGATTGAACATCTATCTGGATGATCCGACTCTTCAGGAGAAAATCAAGATCGCGGCCGCGCGGCGTCACATGTCGCTCAGCGCCTATGCATTGCTGGCGCTCCGCCGCCAACTGGCCGTAGACGGCCTGCTCCCTGCCGCGGAGAGCCCAGAGGAGGCGGCGCGCGCGCTGGATGAACTGCGGGCGCGCGTCGGCCCCATCGGAGTACCTGTAACTGAACTCATCGAGGAGGGACGGCGGCGGTGAATTACCTCATCGTGGATGCCAGCGTTTCCCTCAAGTGGGCGCTGAACGACGAGGAATACGTGACCCAGGCCGTGGCGCTGCGGGATGCGGCAGTGCGGGAACGGCGCTTTGAGATGCTTGCGCCGTCCCTTTGGGTGTACGAGGTGGCCAACGGGCTCAATGTCGCCGTGCGGCGTGGGCGCATCGATGGGGCCACGGGGGAGCAGGCGTTGCGGCTCCTGCTGGTGTTAGGGGTGCGGCTGGTGGATCCCGCGCCCGTGGACGTGTACCGGGAAGCTGAGCAATCCGGCATAGCGGTCTATGATGCGGCGTATCTGGCCCTGGCGCGGGCGCTGGATGCGCCGCTGTGGACCGGAGATTGGCGATTCTACCAGGCCGTGCAAGGGGATTCCCTGGTACGGTGGATAGGGGAGTTTGTGTAAGCCGGGATGCCGAGGCATAATGTGGTCCCAGATGGAACCACAAGGGACGAAGGGGGAACAATGCCTTACGTGAGTGTGCGTGAACTGAAAGGCCAACTGAGTCGAGTTCTGCGGGAGGTGCGGGAGGAACGGGAGGAGTACCTGGTCACCTATCGGGGCCGGGTGGTGGCTCGCATCTCGCCCGTCGTCCCGCCTGAGGAGCAGGTGAATGAGGAGCGGGTGCGGAAGGTGATGCGCGACCTGGATAGGCTGGCCGCGGAGATTGGCCGCAAATGGCCCGAGGGCGTCTCGGCGGTGGACGCTGTGCGGGAAGCGCGAAGGGACCTCTGACATGGTGGTGGATGCCAGCGTCTGGGTAAGCGTCCTGGTGCCCGCGGACGTTCATCACATGGCGAGCCGCGGGTGGCTGGAGGAACGGCTGCGGGAGGGCACGCCCCTCATTGCCCCCGTCATCTTGCTGGCAGATGTAGGCGGGGCCATTGCCCGGCGCACGGGCGACACGGGGTTGGGTCAAAGGGCCGTGGACGCCCTGCTGGCCTTTCCCAACCTGCGCCTGACTCCGGTAGATGCCAGGGTGGGAGGCGAAGCCGCGCGATTGGCCGCGCGGTTACGTCTGCGAGGCGCGGACGCGGTGTACGTGGCCACTGCCGCACTGTTGGGCGTCCCCCTGGTCACGTGGGATGTGGAACAGCGGGAGCGGGCAGTATCGGTTGTGCGGGGCTGGGCTCCCGGTAATAGTGCTTAGTCACGAGGAGGGTGTACGGTGAAGAGATGGTTTATTATCCTGGTTGTGGTCGCACTTGCGGTGCTTTTCGCGCGTGGCCCGTATAGCGAGGTGGGGGGCGGCCCGGGCGAATACGTTGTTCGGTCCGGCGACACCCTGGCGGAGATCGCGACGCGTTATGGCGTCACCGTGGGTGATCTGGTAGCCCTGAACCGCGACCGCTACCCGATCTTAGTGGAACGGCCGGACATCATCGAGGTGGGCTGGCGGTTGCGGGTGCCGGGCAGGGGGCGCAAGCCGCCGGTCGTTCTTTCGCCGGTCATCGATGTGGAATGGTCGGGGGCGCGTGACGGGAGCGGCGAAAGTGTTGCCTGGAACGAACGTGAAATCGAGCAGGAGATCGATTGCGTTAGCGGCGTGGCGTCGCCGTCCAACGCACATTGCTAGCATGTGACCTTAGCCCGAAATTCCGCCCACGTTCGCGCGCGGCGTAGCCGCGTCCGCTGAACGCGGGGTTAGGCCCTCTCTTGCCGAAGAATCTGTTGAATCTCTCCCTTAATTTCAGGTACCCGCTCGGTGATCGCCTGCCACACCAGGGAGTAATCTACCCCAAAATAAAAGTGAATCAATTTGTCCCTCATCCCCGCCATTTCACGCCATGGCACTTGCGGATATTTCGCCCGCACCTCTTGCGGAATTTGCTTGACCGCCTCCCCTATGATTTCTAACTTCCTCATCACCGCACTGGCCGTTTTGTCATCGGCCTCAAACGCCTCAAAATCCATCCCCTCAATAAAACGCTCTATGCTTTCCATCGCCGCCACGATGTCTTTCAGGTAGATACGGTAATCCCTCATACCTTCACCACTTGCTCCAACACCGCCGTCCGCAGTTCCGGCCGAAGCGCCTTGCGCGGCACAACATCTACAGGACACCCAAAAGCTTCTTCCAGATAAAGCGCCAGCCCAATCCAATCGAAGAGGTCGGCACCCTCTTCAAACTCAACTAGCACGTCAATATCACTTCCCTCATGTTGCTCGCCGCGTACCCATGAGCCGAAGAGACCGATTTCACGCACTTTATAGCGCCGTTGCAATTCCGGCTTCAGGGCTTCCAATTTCGCCAAAATCTCATGGACGTCCATCATGACTCAATTATAGCCCATTTCCGTAGTCCGCAAGTTGCGCTCTCAACACCCTCAACATGGCCCAACTATATAATTGAGCAGCAAATCTGCTGCTATAGACGTTGTTATCCGACAAATTTGAGGGATATACACCTCTACTCAGGCATTATCCGACAAATATGTTGGATAATGCTGTGTATATCCGGCAAATTCGTCGGATAATGTCCTTGACAGGGAGTATATCCTGCATTATACTCCACTCTACCGGGAGGCCTTCTGCCAAGAGTATAGCACATGTATAAGGGAATGTCAAGTCCCATGAACACCACTCAGCCCCAAAAGCCCAAACTTCTCGACCAAGTCCGTCAAGTCATCCGCCGCAAAGGGTATTCCTACAAAACCGAAAAGTCCTACGTGGGTTGGATCAAGCGGTTCATCCTCTACCACGGCAAACGTCATCCACGCGACATGGGCCCCACAGAGATCGAACAATTCCTCACGCACTTGGCCGTGGATCTGAATGTCGCCGCCTCCACACAGAACCAAGCCCTTCAGGCGATCCTCTTCCTCTATCGCGAAGTGCTACAACGCCCCATTGACACCGAGTTGAATTACCTTTATGCCAAGCGCCCTAAACGCTTGCCTGTCGTCCTCTCTCGAGACGAGGTGCAGCGCGTGCTCAATGCTATGGAAGGCCCCCCCAAACTCGTCGTTCAACTGCTCTACGGCAGTGGGCTTCGCCTCATTGAGGCCCTTCGCTTGCGCATCAAGGATATCGACTTTGACCAACAACATATCCTCGTACGCGATGGCAAAGGATTCAAAGACAGAGTCACCCTCCTTCCGCAAACCATCGTCCCCGACCTCAAGCAGCAAATTCAACGCTCCAAAATGATCTACGAGCAAGACCTGAGGAATGGTTACAACGGTGTGTCCCTTCCCTATGCCATTGAGCGTAAATACCGCAATGCCCCGCGAGAGTGGGGTTGGCAGTATGTATTTCCATCCACTCAACTGGCTAAGGACCCGCGTATCGGACTACTCAAACGCCATCACTTGCACGAGAGCGCCGTTCAACGCGCGGTGCGACGTGCCGCCCAACTCGCCGGCATCGACAAACACGTCACGCCCCACGTTTTCCGACACTCCTTCGCTACACACCTCCTCGAAGCAGGCTATGACATCCGCACCGTCCAGGAACTCCTGGGCCACAAAGACGTCAAAACCACCATGATCTACACCCACG
Organism: Anaerolineae bacterium; assembly: GCA_026983525.1. Taxonomy (GTDB): domain Bacteria; phylum Chloroflexota; class Anaerolineae; order JAADDB01; family JAADDB01; genus S141-23. The sequence continues at coordinate 7,988 of JALWHQ010000019.1, forward strand.
TCATGCGCAGGGGCCCCTTCGCCGTCCGCAGCCCCCTCGACGCATGACGCACGACGCACGACGCATTACGCATCACGCATTACGCATCACGCATCACCCCCACTTCCCTCCCCCTGCCACC
>JALWHQ010000020.1 GCA_026983525.1 Anaerolineae bacterium
GGCCTGGGCCAGCGCCTCGCGCGCCTGGTTCACCGCGTCCTGTCGCTGCTGGATGTCCGTTTCCAGGGCTTGAAGGCGCGCGGCCGTCTGTTGCACCTCATCCTGCAAACGGGCGATCAGGTCGCGCTGTTGGCGAAGGGTCTCTTCGACGCGCGCCCGCTCTTGTTCCAGCCCGCGCAGCCGTTCTTCCTGCGCGGCCAGGTCGTTTTGGACGCGCGCGAGGCGCTCACGCACTTGGCGCTCTTGCTCGTCCAGTTGGGCGAGCCGCGTGGTCAGGGTGAGCAGGCGGTCGCGCGCGGTTTGCACGGCCTGGGCTGCCTCGGCCCGCCGAGCCTCGATCGCGGCCACGGCTTCGCGTGCCGCGGCCAGTTCCTGCTCCAGGGACGCCGATTCCGCTTCCAGGGCCTGGCGTCGAGCCTCCGCGTCCTTCAACCGCTGGGCCAGGACGTCGAGATGGGCCTGCAGGGCGGGGAGTTCGCTGAGCAAGGCGTCGCGCTGGGCTTCCAGGCCGCGACGGCGCTCGCGAGCCACGGCCTCCTCCCGCAGGAGGGCCTCCAGTTCCTTGTGGAGGGTGGCGATGTGTCCGTGGCGCTGTTCGGCTTCCTCGCGCAGTCGTGCTTCCTCGGCGCGCAGGTGGTCCAGTTGCTTTTCCAGGTCAAGGATGCGGCGGTGTCGCTCCTGGATGCGCTTTTCCTGCAGGGACTTGGTGGCCCGCGCTTCCTTGAGGCGTTCCAGGCCCTGGTGCCAGCGGTAGCCGTACCAGGTGCGCAGGTGCTGCTTCAGTTCTTGCTCCAGGAGATGGTAACGCTCGACGCGCTCGGCCTGGCGGGCCAATCGCTTGAGGCGGGGGGCAATCTCGGCCACGATGTCGCGCACGCGCACCAGGTTGGCCTCCACTTCGCTCAGGCGGCGCAGGGCCTGGTCGCGCTTTTGCTGGTAGACGGTGATGCCCGCGGCCTCTTCGATGAGGGTGCGCCGTTCTTCAGGGCGCAGGGAAAGGGCCTGGTCGACAAGCCCCTGGCCGATGATGGCGTACGAGCGCTTGACCAAGCCGCTCTGGGCCACGATCTCCTGGATGTCCCGCAGGCGGACGCGCGTACCGTTGAGGTAGTACTCGTTCTCGCCCGAGCGGTAGGCGCGGCGGGTGATGACGACGGTTTCGAAGTCGACGGGAAGCCAGCCGTCGCGGTTGTCGAGGGTGAGGCTCACGGAGGCCATGCCCATGCGCGGGCGCAGTTCGCTGCCCGAGAAAATCATGTCCTCGGTGCGCTTGCCGCGCAGGAGGGAGAAACTCTGCTCGCCCAACGCCCAGCGCAGCGCGTCCGCGATGTTGGACTTGCCGCTGCCGTTGGGGCCGACAATGGCGGTGATGCCCGAGGGAAAGATGAACTCGGTCTTGTCCGCGAAGGTTTTGTAGCCGTGGAGTTCCAGGCGGGCGAGCCGCGGGGCGGGAGTGTCGGTGCCGTTGGCGCGCTCTTCAATTGTCTGGGGGATGATGGTAGGTGTTGGTTTTTCGCTCATTGTGTTTGTTGGCTGCTATGTCGGCGGCGATGATGTGGTGCGTGATGCGTGATACGTGATGCGTGATGCGTGATGCGTAATGCGTCGTGCGTTATGTTTTTCTCTCCAAAAGGTTCTTCAGTTCGGAAAGGCGGCCTTTGGCAGCGATACGATCGACGAGATAGCGGATGTAGGTTTCGCCTGCCACCTCCAGCAACACATCTGCCACAGCGGGCAAGGGATCTTGCCACAACCACTCTACGTCCAGCCAGAATCCTTCCAGCACGCGACTTTCGTATCGACCTGCACTCCCTACAAATATCGGTCGGTAGTGAGAGTCCTCCAACACGTAGAATTCGGCGATCTCGCGTGTCGGGTCTATCAACCAGTATTCGGGGATTCCGGCCGTCTCGTATTCGTAGAACTTCTCACCCCGATCTCGCGCCCCACTTTCGGGCGAGACAATTTCCACCACCAGATCGGCAGGGCCATCAAGATATGTCTCCCGTAAGCGGGCGAGATGCTCCTTCGCAACGAAGATAATATCAGGCTCTCGCCCGCTGTTGGGCAGTTTCATCTGGAAGGGAGGGAGTATCACGCGACCCAAATCGCGAATCTCCGCGTAGGTGGACATCACGGTGCCCAGGAAGCGAACAATGTCTTGGTGACGCGTCGAAGCAGGGGAAACCATCACGATATCTCCGTCGACCCACTCGGCGTAAGTATCCTCATCCGCCCAGGCCAAGAATTCTTCGTAGGTCATTTTCACCCGAACGCGCTTCTTATCAACCTCTGCTACCCTTTCCATCCCACCACCTGTGCTCTCAACTTATCGCACTATGACTATTGGTCGGCAGAGTTCCGAACTCTTGAAGAGTTCGGAACTCTGCCGACACACACGTCGAGTACCTGCTTCTTCACCTCTCCCCCTTTTCCCCACCTCATCGCGGTTTCATGGGCATCAGGACGTATGTGAATTCCTCGGGGCCGGTGCCTACGGGACGTAGAACGCCGGGACGGGTGGACTCGGTGGTTTCCAGCACCATCTGGGGCATATCCATGACCTGCAACACGTCCAGCAGATACCGCCCGTTGAAGGATACCTCGATAGGCTCGCCCTCGACGACCGCGTCCAGTTCCGCGTGGTGTTCGCCGTATTCGGGGGAACTGGCGTAGATGTGCACGGTGCCTGGGTCGCCTGGCTTGATGTCGAAGCGCACGATGTTGGACGCTTCCTTGGCAAACAGGTAGGCCCGTCGGATGGCCTGGGTGAACTCCTGGGTGTTCAGGATGGTACGAGTCTTCCAGGTGGTGGGAATGATGCCCTTGTACTTGGGGTAGGTGGCGTCGATGATTTGGGAGATGATTTCCGCGCGCAGGAACGCGCCCTTGGTGTCGCGCGTCCCCAGCCCAGGAATGCGAAACACCACCTGGTTTCGCTCGCCCGTGATGGTGATCGCGGCCTCGCCCTCCTCGTCCGCGTCCGCGGCGGTGCGGCTCACTTCGTTGAGGGAACGCGCGGGCACGATCACCCCCAGGTCGTGGGGCACCCGATCCACGGGCGTGGAGCGCAAAGCCAGCCGATAGCCGTCCGTAGCCACGAACACGAGTCGCCCGTCCTCGGTGGTGATGTAGACGCCCGTCAGCGTGGGGCGGCTCTCATCCGTGCTGGCCGCGAACGTCACCTGCTGGATCATGTGGCGCAGGGCCGCGGGCGCGAGGGTTATCGTGTCGTTTTCCTCCGCGGTGGGGATGACGGGGAAATCCGCGGCGTCGATGACGCGAAAGTCGGCCTCGGTACGGTCGGCTATCAGGTGAAAACTCTGCGTGCGCACACTGAGTTCCATGCGCACAGGCCCCGATGGAAGCGTGTTCACAAAATCCGTGAGCAACCGCGCGGGCACCGTGGTTGCCCCCTCTTCCTCCACCTGAGCCGCAATCCAACAGTTGATGGCCAGGTCCAGGTTAGTAGCAGAAAGGCGCAACGTTGCGGGCGCTTCTGCCTTCAGCAGCACATTCTGCAAGATGGGAAGGGTGACGCGGGAGGAAATGGCTCGTGATACAACGGCCAATCCCTTGGCCAGGTTTTCCTGCAAGCACACGACCCGCACGGGGCACCTCCAGTGAGAAATTGTTTGGAGATGGGAGATTTGGGTTTAGTATAACGTAGGGACATAGAGAACACAAATTGGCTGCTTGGCATTAGTGGGAGGTTGCAAGTTGCAAGTTAAAGCAAGTTACAAGTTAAAGGTTAAAGGTGCTTTGGCTATCGCGTCGCCCAAGGTAGCTCAACCTGCAACCTGCAACCTGTAACCTGTAACCTTCAACCCTCAACCTTCATCCCCCGATCTTCCGTAGTGGGCGCTTGCGGGGCAGGCCGCGGCCGCGCGGGAAGCCGCGCGGGGTCGGTTCCACCTTGCGGATGAGGATGGCGAAGCGCGTTTCGTCGAGACCAGGGACAACCACAGGCGCGACCCGCTCCACATACCCACCCAGGGTCTCGATGGCGTAGAAGGCTTCGCTCAGTTCTTGGGGGCCGCGCGGGCCCTTGTAGGCAAGCACCCAGCCGCCCACGCGCGCGAAGGGCAGCGTGTACTCGGCCAGGGTGTCCATCGGGGCCAGCCCGCGCGCCAGCACCAGGTCGTACTGCTCGCGGTACGCGGGGTCACGGCCGCACTCCTCGGCCCGCCCCTGGATGGCCACAGCATGTGAGAGGCGCAGGCGCAGGATGACTTCGTTCATGAAGCGCACCTTCTTGAGGGTGGCGTCGAGGAGGGTGAGGCGCAGGGGAGGCCAGACGATTTTCAGGGCCAGGCCCGGCAGGCCCGCGCCCGCGCCCACGTCGATGGCACGCCAGGGTTTGCGCAGCAGGTGGGGCAAGGGCTCGAGGATGAGGGCCGCGCCCTCGGCTTCGTCCGCGCGGGCGACTTCTTCCGCCAGGACGGGCAAGGGGGCCAGCGAGTCGAGGAAGTGCTTGCGCTGCACGTCCTCGGGCTCGGTGATGGCGGTGAGGTTAAGGCGCGCGTTCCACTCCCGCAGGAGCGCGTCGTAACGGGCGAACGCGTCCACCTGTTCAGGGGTGAGGGGAAGGCCCAGGGCGCGCGCGCCGTCGCGCAGGATGTCCATCTACGTCACGCTCTCTACTGTTTCGATTTCGGGGAAGAACTGCTTGAGCGTGCCCTCGATCCAGCCGTGCAATGTGTGCGTGGACAGCGGACAACCGATACACGCGCCGCCCAGGCGCACCTTCACACGCTTGCCGTCGAAGTCCACGAGTTCCACCTTGCCCCCGTGGTAGTACTCGATGTACGCGTCCAGGGTCTCGATGAGCGCGGCCACGCGCTCTTCCAAGGGGGCATCCTTGGGGATGTTTCGTTCGCCGGGCGTGGCGCCCGCAATGAGTTTGCTCATCGCTCATCTCCCTTCGCGCTGCGCCATATGTCTTGGACATAGCGCACGTAATCTTCGCCTTCGATCCATATCAGGGCCTCCTCCACGCGCGGGAGCGGGTCCTGCCACAACCATTCCACGTCCAACCAGAACCCCTTCACCACCCGACTTTCGTACCGCCCGCTGCGCCCTGCCAGCACAGGCCGATAATGCTCCCCTTCCAAGACGTAGAACTCCGCCATCTCGCGCGTGGGGTCAATCAGCCAGTATTCGGGAACGCCCGCCATCTCGTACTCGTAGAACTTCTCCCCCCGATCCCGCACCCCGCTCTCGGGGGAAACGACCTCCACCACCAGGTCCGCGGGGCCATCGAGGAAGGTCTCCCGCAGGCGGTCCAGGTGTTCCTTGGCGATGAAAATGACGTCGGGCTCGCGCCCGCTGTGCGGCAACTTCATCTGGAAAGGAGCGCTGAGCACCTCGCCCAGGTCATGCCGCTCTGCATAGGAGGTTAGCAGGGTAGCAAGGAAGGACACAATCTTCTGATGACGTCGCGATGCAGGGGAAACCATGATCACCTCTCCGTCGACCCACTCCGCGTAGGTGTCCTCGTCGGCCCAATCCAGGAATTCCTCGTAGGTCATCTTCCGCTTGGGCGGCTCTCGAGTCGTTGTCACTGCCATCACCCGTTCCATATCTCGTCCTCCTTACCCCTCGTCACACGGCAGCCAACGAGCGTACATGCAGAATCTCTTGCTGGTGGATGGGACGGATGTCACGATGGGAAAGGGTGACAACGACTACCGTCGCTCCCTCGCCCGTAACGAACTCGACCTCGAACATTTTTACGCCTTTGTAGACATGGACGACCGTCCCAACGTCGCCCGCCTTCAACTCGTACTCGGGCAACTCCCGCCCTAATACCACCAGGTTCAACTCCTGAATCATCACAACATTTCCTCGTTTGATCAGTGAATGGAACTCGCGTTGTGGAGATCTCCATGACCTGTTTCGGGGGGCTCGCCCGGCACCACCTGGTAGAACCCATTCCATTGTACAACGCTTACTTCGATTTCGAAAAGGTCGCTCAGGTGGGCCGAGGTGAGGACGTCGACCTTGGGGCCGTCGGCCAGGACGCGGCCCTGTTTGAGGAGGATGACGCGCTCCACCTCGGGAGGAATCTCTTCAATGCGATGGGTGACCAGGATGAGGGTCTTGCCCTGGGCAATAAGGCGGCGTACCAGCGCGATGTACTGGAAGCGGGCCTTGAGGTCGAGGCCGTTGGTGGGCTCGTCCAGGACGAGGACGTGGGGGTCGTGGACGAGCGCGCGCGCCAGCAGAAACCGCCGCTGCTGTCCCGCGGACATCTGCCCGAAGGGGGTGTCCGCCAGGTCGCGAATGCCGAACATCTCCATGAGCGCGTCCGCGCGCGCCACCTGCTCGGGCGTGTACACCTGGTGGGGCCAGACGCCAATGCTGGTGTAGAAGCCCGAGAGAATGACATCCCGCCCGCGCACGTGGTCGGGATAGGCATGGTGGAGTTCGTGGGAGACGAGGCCCAGCCGCGCGCGCAGGCCCCACACGTTCCAGCGTTCCAGGCCGAAGAGGCGCACGTGCGCGCCGTCCTTTTGCACGGGGTAGACCTCGCGCGTGAGGAGTTTGAGGAAGGTCGTCTTGCCCGCGCCGTTGGGGCCGAGGATGGCCGTGTGCTCCCCCTCGGGGATGGACAGGGTCAGGTTGTCGAACACGCGCGTGCGTCCCCGATAGACGGTCGCGTTGCGGATGTCGATGATGGGAATCATGGGTAATGCGCCCAGCAGTCGGACAGTCGAGTCGTCTTTAGAGATGCGCCTTACAACGTTGGGCAGAGTATACCTCACTACTCTCCGCGTCGACAAGATGTTCTGAGCCAGACTCGCACAGGCGCCCTCTTGCAGGTACAATAGGGTGAACATCAGAAGGGTGGGGAGAATGCTGCTCCAACGTCCTCGCTGGCACAACATGCGCTCGACACTACCGTGGATAGGGGTGACGACGATCATTGCCGTTATCCTCTCGCGCGCGCCCCTCAAGGTCGCGCTGGCAACCGTTGGGGGGAGCGGATTCCTGCTAACAGCGCTGGTGTGGCCGCCCGTCGCGTTCCCTGCCTTGGCCCTGGCCGTGCCCTTTGGGCCGACGATCCCCCTGGGCGGGTTTGGTGTGGGCGCGACCGACCTGCTCGTGGGGCTCATCGTGGGCGTGTGGCTGGCGCGCGGACTCCTGCACCGCGACCTGACCTGGCCCCGCGCGCCCCTCATCTGGCCCCTGCTGATGTACCTGGCCGCGCAAGTTCTCAGCCTGCGCGCGGCGTGGAGCCTCTCCGCCGCCCTCCCCGAACTGGTCAAATGGGTCGAAATCGCGGCCCTGTACCTCGCCACTGTCGCCCTCCTCGACGCACGACGCAAGACCCAAGACGGTCGTGCATCGTCCGTCGTGCGTCAGGAACTCGTTCCCCTTGTGATCGCCCTATCCCTCGTGGTGGCCGCGGCCGCGGAAGCCCTGTTGGGGCTGGCGCAATTCGTGCTGCGCATCGGACCGCCCCAGTTCATCATCCTGGGGCGCTTCCTGCGCGCGTACGGCACCTTCAACCAGCCTAATCCGTACGCGGGCTACCTGGGGCTGGTGCTGCCCCTGGCGCTGAGCCTGACCCTGCACAGCATCGGGACCATACGACTACCCCCGCCCTCGAACACATCGACGCACGACGCAAGACGCAAGACGTACCCGCCGCTCCCAGCCTTCTTCCCCTCGCTGCTCCACCTCGCACTGACAGGAATCATCCTCGCGGGCTTGTTCGCGTCCTGGTCGCGCGGGGGCTGGCTGGGCATGGTCGCGGGGGTTGGCGTGGTGGTGGCGTTGCGCTCGCGGCGGGCCGCGCTGCTCAGCGGCCTGCTCCTTTTCCTGCTCCTGGCGGGATTCGTGCTGGGGGTTGTGGGCGCGCTGCCCCCCAGCGTCCAGGCTCGTTTCCAGGGCATCGAGGACTGGACGCTCTTCCTGCGGCCCGTGGAATTGCGCAGCATTCGCGTGACGGGCGAGAACTTCGCTCTGGTCGAGCGGATGGCCCACTGGTGGGCGGCGTATGCCATGTGGTTAGATCATCCGTTCACGGGCGTGGGGGTGGGGAACTACCCCGTGGCGTACGAAACCTATCGGATGCCGGGGTGGAAGGATCCGCTG
>JALWHQ010000021.1 GCA_026983525.1 Anaerolineae bacterium
CTCATAGGGATTGTGGGGAGGCCGGAGGAGCACTCCTGTAGAGGCACTCAGGCCCATACCCATGCCGTCCTTCCGCCTCCTCCCCTCAGTCCCTATCTTCAAGATAAGCACGAATCCTAATAGCACAAATTCTTAATAGGAGACGACCCATGCACGCGACAAAGCGCCTCTCCCTCGTGGAAGCCGTAGCTATGGCCGTGGGCACAATGATCGGCGCCAGCATTTTCTCGATCTTTGGTGTGGGCGCGCAAATTGCGGGCCGCAACCTTCCCCTGGCGTTTGTGCTTTCGGGCATCCTGGCCTTTCTCGTCGCCTACTCATATGCCACCTTAGGGGCCAAGATCGTCTCCAACGCCGGCCCTATCGCCTTCATCTACAAGGGCATTGGGGATACGGTGCTCACGGGCGCGTTGGGCATCCTCATGTGGATGACATACGTGGTCTCCATCTCCATGTTTGCCAAGGGGTTTGCCGGTTACTTTCTTCCTCTCATCCGCATCCCCACTACCCCCCACACCGCCGGGATCGTGGAAATTGGGCTCATCGCGCTCTTCACAGCGCTCAACTTCTTCGGCAGCAAGGCGGTTGGACGGGCTGAGTTCTACATTGTGGTGGGCAAACTGGCCGTCCTGGGCATTTTCATCCTGGCCGGCTTCATGACCATCAAGGTAGAACAGTGCATTCCCACCTTTGACCCCGGGCACCTGAAGGGAACGCTGAACGCGGCGGTGCTCTTCTTCCTTTCGTACATGGGGTTCGGCCTCGTCACAAACGCCTCCGAGAACATGGAAAACCCGACCAAGAATGTACCCCGCGCCATTTACATCAGCGTGGCCATCGTCATGTTCGTCTACGTGTCCGTAGCGCTGGTCGCCATCGGCAACTTGCCCATCCAGGAACTCATCAAGGCTCAGGACAACGCGCTGGCCATCGCGGCCGAGCCGTTTCTGGGATCGGCAGGGTTCTTCCTGCTCTCCCTGGGCGCGCTCCTCTCCATTTCCTCGGCTCTAAACGCAACCCTCTACGGAGGCGCGAACATTGCCTACTCCCTGGCCCGAGAGGGCACCCTGCCCTCGGTGTTCGAACGAAAAGTGTGGTTCGGGTCTATCGAGGGATTGTACATCACCGCGGGTTTGAGCACGCTGTTCGTCCTGCTTTTCAACATTGCGGCCATCGCCAGCATCATCAGTACCATCTACACCACCATCTACGTGTTCGTCCTCTTCTCCCACTACCGCATTGCGGATACATATGGGGGGAACCGGCGCTTCATCGCCTTCAACATGATGGTGCTGGTCGCCGTCTTCCTGGTGCTCATGCGCTATCAGTGGCAAACCGCGCGGCCCGCCTTCTTCGGCGCTTGGGGAACGCTCATCGGCGCGGTCATCCTGGAGTGGGTGTACCGTGCCCTGTCCAAACGGCGATATCGGGTGGTCACGCTGGGGGCGCGCGGCCGAGATGTCCCCGGCTCCTCACCCGAGATCGCGCCTTGAGATTGAACACCTGGGGATGCGTCTATCCCCGGGCCGCCACCAGCGAACGACGGCTGAAAATCAATTCCGCGGCAGCGACGCTGACGTAAAAGACGCTCAGCCACACCAACCCGCGCACGTCATGCTGAGCCAGGTAGGCCAGGAGCACCACGAGTGACATGGACGTCAACACCACCCCCAGCCCGGGAATCCAGGCCCGAATGCCAATGGTGCGCCTAAGGCGATACGCGGCCGCGTTCACCGCCGCGAAGATCATGAGGAAGGTGGAACTGGCAAAGGA
>JALWHQ010000022.1 GCA_026983525.1 Anaerolineae bacterium
GGGCCAGGAGGGTGTCATTAGGCTGCACGACGTAGACGCGTGGGGTGGGGGAAGGAGTAGATGTAGGGGTGTGCGTCGGCTTGGGTGTGGGAGTAACCGAAGGTGTGGGGGTAGGTGTGGACGTCGGGGAAACGGCGACAAGGGCTCGGACTTCGGCTGTGGCCGTATACGCGGCCTCGATGACCACCTGTTGCTGCCCGCGCAGTTGCCACCACGTCCAGACGAGGAAAGCCCCCAGGAGCAAGATGGTAATTTCGGCTACAGGAAGATGGAAGCGCCGCGGCCGAAAACGCAACGACATGCCGCAAACAAAGCAATCATCTGCCTGCTGGGCCACACGCGCACCACAAACAGGGCAGTAGCGCTCTCCGTTTGGACCATATACCGCATAATCGCGCCGTTTCATAGCGAAGGGGATTATAGCGCGGCTTTATGGTGGGTCGAAAATGAATAAGTCCACAGGCAGAACCGTGGCATCGTGCTTATATCCTACCGCCGACGCTCCGAACGCGGGGAGAAATTGGGGAGGTTTCTCATGCCTTTTACAGCCACACCAACCGGGGGCGCCGCTCATCCAGGCGCCAGAGCCCGACTTCGCGAGCGATGCGAACGGCCTCGGCGTATTCTTCCGGGTAGAGGCGACGATTGATTTCGGGATAGGAGTTCGGCCCTACTTTCCAAGAGGGGTAATACTGGGCCATGATGTTCACGTATGTGTCGCGAGAGACGTCCTCGGCCAACCAGTGCAGAATGGCGCGCGTCTCGTCCAACATGCCCGGCATGACCAAATGCCTTACCAGCACTCCGCGCTTTGCCAGGCCGTGTTCGTCGAATTTCAGCGGCCCTACCTGGCGATGCATCTCTTTGATCGCGGCTCGCGCGGTCTCGGGGTAATTCTTGGCCTTCAGGTATCGTCGCGCCTTCTCGGGCGACCAGAATTTGAAGTCCGGCATGTAAATGTCCACCACACCGTCGAGCAGACGAAGGCTGGTGAGGGAATCGTACGCCGAGGTGTTGTACACGATGGGCAGGCGCAATCCCGCTTCCACGGCAATGAGAAGTCCTTCCAGCACTTGAGGAACCACGTGTTCGGGCGTGACCCAGTTGATGTTGTGGCATCCCATGGCCTGGAGTTCAAGCATCATGGCAGCCAAACGCTCCGGGGTCACCTCGCGACCTTCACCGCGTTGACTGATTTCCCAGTTCTGACAAAAGACACAGCGCAAGTTGCACCAGGAGAAGAAGATCGTGCCGGAGCCCCGCCATCCTCGCAGACAATCCTCCTCGCCGTGGTGGGGAAAATAACTGGAGACCACGGCGTACCGTCCGGTTCGACACACACCAATGTTATCCTCCAACCGATTCACGCCACAGTCGCGCGGGCATATGTGACACGACCTCAACTCTTCTAACGCCTGCTCCACACGGCGTTTGAGTTTCCCCTGGCGGTGAAGGGCCAGGTAAGCCGGCTCGAATTCTTTCTCCGGGATGAAGAACCGTGTGTCCATGTGAATGTACTCTTGCCCTCGTAGAGAGCGTTCGGAGATAGTGCGCACTTCTTTCTGTAAAATAGCGGGCCAGGTGTTACCCTTGGGGTGGTTTGCAAGACCAGAAGAGTGCTCGGAAAGGAGAAACACCATGACCCAGCAAGGGGAGTATACCGTATCGACGTCGCTTTCGGGCAAATTGGTGGTGGACGGATTGGAATATCGGCCGGCTGGATGAAGCGCCCGATGGCCGGGTCGGGCCCCCTCCCTCCACCCTATAAACG
>JALWHQ010000023.1:0-448 GCA_026983525.1 Anaerolineae bacterium
ATTTGGGGGACACTTATCTTCCTTGGTGGGGTGTTCGTCTTCGCATTGAGCCTGTACCGCGCGGCTGTGTTTGGGTGGGAGACCCCGCCCACCATCGTCGCCCCCGGCGATTCCTGGGACGTGGGGCATCGGTCGGGCATTCGGGTAAGCCTGCTGGCAGAGGAGGAAGCCGGCGCCTACGCGGGCGACCTCTTCCTCATTCAGGTGCAGGGACGGGCGTCGGAAGGCCAGGTGTACACCATTCCCGAGGGGGGGCGGGTTTCACTGGGCGCGGTGGAGATTCAACACCTGGCCTCGCCCCCGGGTGTGCGTCTTCAGGCAACGACGCGCACGGGCGCGCCCATTCCCCTGGTCACCCCGGATGGGCAGGCGGGCCGCGATGTGGTGCTGGTGTTTCCACAATCCGGCGATGAACGCACAGCCCTCATCCCCACCTATGGGCTGCAAG
>JALWHQ010000023.1:458-8041 GCA_026983525.1 Anaerolineae bacterium
CCCTGCCCGAGCGCGGCTTTCCGGGCCGGGTCTTCCTCGTCCAAATTTTGGGAGAGGATGAAACGCCTCTCCTGAGCGAGTTCATTACCGAGTCCAAGACCCTGGAACTTCAGGGGATTACCCTTCAGATTGTGGTGGTGCGCCATGCCCTGGTGCAGGCTGTGTACCGTCCCGGACGATTGGGACGATGGGTGGGGCTGGTCCTCACGTTGTTGGGGGTTGGGGTGGCGTTGTTGGGTGGCCCCTTTCGACGCGTGTGGGTTCAGTTGTACAGTCACGGTCGAGGCACGATTGTGCAGGTGTGGGAGGACAGGTACAATTTGGGGTGGCACAGATAGACGCGATACACGTGTGGTAGGGTGGAGATGAGTGAGAAACGGAGTGTGATTGTTGGAGTTGCCGGTGGGACAGGGTCGGGCAAGACGACTATCGCCCGCACGATTTATGAGCAACTTGGGCCCGATAAGGTCGCCTACATTCCCCACGATGCCTACTATTATGACCTCAGCCACCTCCCCCTGGAAGAGCGGGCCAAACGCAACTTCGATCATCCCGACTCGTTGGAAACGTCCCTGCTGATCGAGCACCTCAAGCAGTTGCGGGAGGGCTTACCCGTCGAGATTCCGGTGTACGACTTTGCCACGCACACGCGACGACCGGAAACGCGACGGGTGGAGCCGCGCCCCATCATTTTGGTGGAGGGCATTCTCGTCTTTGTAGAGCCCGAACTGCGCGATCTGATGGACATCAAGATCTACGTGGATACCGACCCGGACATCCGGTTTATCCGCCGGTTGGTGCGGGACATCAACGAGCGCGGGCGCACCATGGAATCGGTCATCCGCCAGTACTTGGAGACGGTGCGCGTGATGCACCTGGAATTCGTCGAGCCCAGCAAGCGCTATGCCGACATCATCATCCCGGAAGGGGGATTCAATACCGTGGCCCTAGACATGGTGCTGGCCCGCTTACGTTCCATGATCGCGGAATATTGAGAGATCTTCACCGGCGTGTACTATGACGATAGACAATGGGTGATGGTCCCTGGTCGTTTGACATCGTTCTTTATCAACACGTGAACGTGTGCGCATCTTTCTGGCCTCGTACTTACAAGGACATCCCCTTCCATGCACACCAACCACCAGGAGGAGAGATTCGACATGTCCGTTGACCTTGTTTTCCGTTCCCGACGCAGCAATGTGCTGGCCCGTCACGGTATGGTTGCCACGAGCCAACCCCTGGCTGCCCTGGCCGGCCTTGAGGTGTTGCGAGCCGGGGGAAATGCGGCGGATGCGGCCATCGCGACTGCGGCCATGCTTTGCGTGGTGGAGCCTACTTCCACAGGCGTAGGAGGCGACGCGTTCGCGCTCTATTACGAGGCAAGCAGCGGACGCGTGTACGCCCTCAACGGGTCCGGGCGCGCTGCCGCGGCCGCTTCCATAGAGGCGTTGCAACGTCAGGGCTATCGCCGAATGCCCACGTTTACGGGCCACACGGTCACGGTGCCGGGCGCGGTGGCCGCGTGGGGCGACCTGCTCGCGCGCTTTGGGCGCATGACCCTGGCCGACGTGCTGCGTCCGGCCATCGAAACCGCGGAGGAAGGCTATCCGGTCAGCGAACTGATTGCCCTGGGATGGGCCACCCAGGTCAAGAAATTGCTGCGCGCGGCCGACTGGGAGAGCGGCGACCTGGACAACGGTCCGGAGCAACCCAGCGGCCGGGAGTTGCTCATAGACGGGCGCGCGCCCCGTCCAGGCGAGATCGTGCGGCTGCCCACCCTGGCCCAAACCTTGCGGGGCATCGCGGAGGAAGGCCCCCGATACATCTATGAGGGGGAGTTTGCCCACCGGTTGTGTGAACACGTGCAAAAGTACGGCGGATGGCTGACGCCCGAGGACCTCTCCGCTCACAGGAGCACGTGGGAAGAGCCCATCACTGCCCGGTATCGTGATCTCACCCTGTACGAGTGTCCCCCCAATGGGCAGGGGCTCGTTGCTGTGCTGGCCCTCAACATCCTCGACGGCTTCGATTTAGCCGCCATGAGGGAAGCGGATCGCTTGCACGTTCTCATCGAGGCCATGCGCCTGGCCTTTGCCGACGGCCAGCAGTGGGTGGCCGACCCGGCTCAGGTGGACATTCCCCTGGGCCGGTTGCTGAGTCCGGAGTATGCAGCCGAGCGCCGTCGTGCCATTTCTCTGGAGCGGGCTCAACCTCGCGTAGCCAGCGGGATTCCATTACCTGTGGGTTCTGACACCGTGTACCTCACCGTTGTGGACGGCGAGGGCAACGCGTGCTCATTCATCCAAAGTCTGTACATGGGCATGGGAACGGGGCTGGTCGTGCCGGGGACAGGTGTCTCGTTGCAGAATCGCGGGGCCCTGTTTTCCCTCGACCCGTCACATCCGAACGCGCTGGCCCCTGGCAAGCGCCCGTATCACACGATTATCCCCGCGCTGACCACGCGCGAGGGCACACTTCACGCGTCCTTCGGGGTGATGGGAGGGCACATGCAGCCGCAGGGTCACGTGCAGGTGCTGGTCAACATGGCCGATCTGGGCATGTGGCCCCAGCAGGCGTTGGACGCCCCGCGCTGGATGCTGGCTGCGCAGCGTGGCCCCGTCGGCGCGGAGGAACCGGGAGGGTTGGTGTACGTGGAGGAGGGAAGGGATTTTTCCCTTCTGGCAGAACTGGCGCGCAGGGGCCACCACCTGGCGCCCGTAACCGGACGACGGCGCGGTATCTTTGGCGGCGGTCAGGTCATCGTGCGTGATCCGGATACGGGCGTCCTGGTGGGGGGGAGCGACCCGCGCAAGGACGGGTGCGCGATAGGGTTCTAACGGAACGCATACGTTGCGCTATCGTTGCGCATACGAGGCCGTGCTACGATGATGTCGCTGGCCCTCGGCAGATTATGGCCGGGGAACGGCAGCCTTGTGGCTTTTTCAGTGTGCCCTTTACACTCCTGAACAGGAACTTGGTGATGTAAGGGGGTGAGAGCGATGGCAGGGTACAGGATTGGTATGCCTGTGTACTGCCGGGACGGTCGTTGTGGCACGCTCGTCAAGGTTGTGCTGGATCCGCACGCCAAGCGGGTGACGGATCTCATCGTCGAGAAGGGATTTCTCCAGAAGAAGGACAGGGTTATACCGGTAACGGCGGTCGAAGAGGTAACCGATGAGCGCGTCGTTCTGAAGGTGAAGAGCGATGAACTCACCCGCTTTCCCGAATACCGAGAGGCGGAATTTGAGGCCCCACCCCCCGATTTTGAGCAGGTCACCCGTTACCTGGCCCACGAAGCCCTGGTGTGGGCAACCCGCTACGGCATGTCCGTCGACCACCTGATTCCCAAGGTGCGGGAGCGGGTGAAGGTGGGGGTTGATCCCGAAGAGCGGCTTATTGGACGGGGCACGCGCGTCTTTGCCCTCGATGGGCCGGTGGGCGAAATCGACCACGTGCTGGTGGACAAGAACACCCACGAAGTGACCCACTTTGTCATTCGGCAAGGCATCTTGCCGCGACGCGTGGTCGTGCCCATGGCCTGGGTGAGCAATGTGCTGGATGATGGCGTGTACCTGAAGGTCGATAAAGCGCAACTGAGTGAATTGAGCCAGCATGTGCGCCGACCTGATGAGGATATTCAGGCCGAGGTGCGGGATCGCCTGGCCAAGGTCACCGCATACGACCTGAGTCGCGTTCTGGCCGAAGTGAAAGAGGGCATCGTGCGGTTGACCGGCCAGGTGAAGGATGTGGCCGCGCGGCGTGAGGCGGAGGTCGTGGCCCGCCGTGTGGAAGGGGTGATCGACGTCGAGAACGAAATTACCACGGACACGGGGGTGGTCGCGCGCGTCATCGCGGCGCTGTTGGAAGACCCTCGCACGCGCCTGTATCCCATAGAAGTGAGCAGTGAGCACGGGGTGGTGACCCTCTCCGGCACAGTGCCGTCGGAGGAAGTGAAGCGGGTCGCGGAGGAGATTGCTCGTCGACAAAGGGGAGTTGTGAGCGTCATCAACGCGCTCCACGTCAAGCCCGAGGAGTGGGAAGTTCTCATTCCGCCCCTGGCCCCAATGCGGCCGTAAAATTCTCGGCACGTGCGTACGTGGTTAGCCTGCGACGATAGACCATAGACGATGGACGATAGACGATAGCCTATCGTCCATCGTCTATATATTCTGGTTGCACGCTTAATCGGCCCTTGCGCAGCACACCTCGGGTGTCCACAATGGCCGTTGCTCTCTCGCGTATGGCGTCCCATTCGTATGTCGAGTGGTCTGTGGTGATGACGACACAGTCCGAGGCTGCGACCTCGTGGAGTAGGTCGGCGTCAGGCACGGATGACATGGTGTGGCCGCCATATGTGAATTCGGGCACGTGGGGGTCGTGGTACTGCACGTCCGCGCCCTTCTGGCGGAGGAGTTCGATGATGTCCAGGGCCGGGGATTCGCGAATGTCCCCGATGTCACGCTTGTATGCCACCCCTAAGACCAAGACGCGGCTGCCCTTCACGGCCTTCCCCTGTTCGTTGAGGGCATCTACAACTTTTTGCACCCAATAGAGGGGCATTTCGCTGTTTACCTCGGCAGCCAACTGCACAAAGCGGGCATTGTAGTTGAGCAACTTCATCTTCCAGGAGAGGTAATGGGGATCGACGGGGATGCAGTGTCCTCCGATGCCCGGTCCGGGGGTAAACTTCATGAACCCATAGGGCTTTGTGGCCGCGGCCTCGATCACTTCCCACACGTCCAGTCCTAACTTGTCACACATAATGGCCACTTCGTTCACCAGCGCGATGTTCACCACTCGGAAGGTGTTCTCCAGCAACTTTACCATTTCTGCTACCGTGGGCGATGAAACAGGTACGACGCGTTCGATGATGTGGGCATACAGGGTGGTAGCCAGTTCCAGACAAGACGGCGTTATTCCGCCGACAACCTTCGGCACCCGTTCCAAGGGCCATTTCTTGTTTCCGGGATCGATGCGCTCAGGCGAGAAGGCGAGGAAGAAGTCCCGCCCTGCCTGACCCTCGCCGTTGAAGGCCGGGGAGCGAGATAACATGGGGAGCAGGAGTTCTTCGGTCGTACCCGGGTAGGTGGTGGATTCCAAGATAACCAACAACCCGGGGCGCATGTGTCGGGCGATGGCTTCTCCGGCGGCGATGATGTAGCGCACGTCCGGATCGCGCGTCTTGTTGAGGGGAGTAGGGACGCAGATGATGGCAACGTCCGCGCTCTCGAGCGCCGCGTAATCCGTGGTGACGTGAAGGGCTGAAGGTTGAAGGTTAAACGTAGAAGGTGTCGTCGCGTTACCTTCAACCTTTAGCCTTCTAACTTGCAACCGCCAGAGGTCCTGCGGCTCGACATCTTCCACGTACGACTCCCCGCGTGCGAGCATCTCCACCTTGCGTTCGTCGATGTCGATTCCGATGACAGGGAATCCTCGTCGGGCAAAGGCCACACTTAGGGGCAGACCGACGTATCCCAAGCCAATGATGGCCACCACGGCCTCTTGGCGGCGAATTTTCTCCAGCAACGTTTCTTTGTAATCCATCATACTTATCCCGTCATTCGTGAATACTTGCCCTTCATCAATTGCAGGGATATACCAAGATTGGCTCACCAAGCGCGCGTCATCAAGTCACAGATATTAGGTATTGGAGAGCATCCATATAGCTTCATCTCAATACCCGACACCCAATATCCGATACCCAATACCCGATACCCGATACCCAATACTCCCTTCCCAAAACTCGGCCCTCAAATGCGCGCAAGAGGCCGATTCAGCCATAGTAAAAACGCACAACGACATACGCCGCGCTGAGGGCCAGGAGACCCATGACCGTCGCGAAGGCACCCATCGCGGGGAAACGCAGTTTGCGTCCCCACCAGGACCACCCTTGAACGAAGAAGAGTCCGTAGACGGGCAGGAAGGGGTAGAGGTACCTCCCCTGGGGAACCATGCGCAGAGGTCCCGCCAGGTACAGCAATTCCCGGCCGAACAACACAGCCCACTGAACAGCCAGGGTCGATACGAACAGGAGTGCCAGGCGCGTATATTCCTCTTCAAAGGAACGCCGCCCCAAGACGACCTCGACAATGTACCCCACCCATCCAATTGCAGCCAGCACGGACACGGCAAGCAGCGCCAGGTAGCCCTCCCGAGGCAGGTACACGTTCAACCATCCCAGGCGGGCCCAAAAACTCTGGAAGACGACAACGAGATCGTCCCACCAGGGCACTTCTCCCAACTTAGAGAAATATTCCCCGTTGAGAAGCTTCGTCACTGTGGCACGACCTTGAGGAAGGTTTAAGAGTTGAAAATGCCAGAGTGCATACCCGACGCCAAGTACAAACGCCGTACTGACCAAGACCACCCCCAAAAGCACAACGGGCCGAGCCCGTTCGCGCAGGGTCCGGTAGTGCGTCCACGCCCCCAGGAGCAAGGCAAAGGCTCCGTACGGGATGAGGAACACAGTCGAGCGTTTGGTGAGTACGGCGAGAACCAATCCCACGAGAAGAGTGCCCACGAACGCGGGGCGAAGCCCGCGCGTGACGATGAGGACCCCTGCCAGCACCGTTACCAGGCTGAACGTCTCGGCCAGCACGTCGTTGTTGACCGATGCGTTGATGAAAGCGTGTCCGGGAAGCAGGGCAGCGAAAATGGTCAGGCCGGCGGCCAAACGCCATCCGCGCAGAACATAGCCCGTGAAGCCGATGAGTAAAAGACTCAATGTGCCCAGAAGGACGGAGAGCAACCGGGTGAGGAACAATTGGGTGAGCAGGGCATCCCGGGGCAGGAAGGAAAGGCCTATGCCCATCAAAATATAATACAGGGGGGCGTGTCCGTGTACATTCTTGTACCCGGGCAACCAAATCTCCGCGAACACCTGATCTCGGTGTTGCACGTAGCCGCCAATGGCAAATCCAAAGCGCCAGAAATCGAAGCGGGCCATGGAGCGAATAATGGCCGCCTGAAGGGAGGGATCTTCCTCGTTGTACCCGGCGGTGCGTCCCCACTCGCCCACTAACCGCACGTATTCAAAGTGCCGTGGCTCGTCGGGGAATTGCCAGGGGGGCACCCACCAGGCGTAGAAGAGCATGTGCAGGGCTCCTACGACTACGGCCAAGCCAAAGACGTGCTTCCACGTGGCACGGCGGATCATCGGCGTCGCTCCTTTGTTTCGGCGCGCAATGTGTTGACGGCCAGGGTTATTACGCCCACAACAAACAATCCCCCGACCAGCACGTATCCTCCTGTCCAACTCCAAAGCCCTGGGCGATAGATGGTCACGCGCTCAAAGAAACCGGCAGGCGTAGGGGTGGGAGTCGGCCAGGGAGTGGGGGTTGGCTCGCGGGTTGGCGCGGGACCTGGCCGATATTCGGGCCTAAGTCTTGCTCGCTTGCCCGAGATAAGGCCGTTGTCGTCCAGCGTAGCCCAATGGGGAAAGAGAGTCGTTGATGCGGCAGTGGGCAGTTCTTGCTTGATCATAGGGACGAAGAGGCGCTGGGCAGGGGGTGGGGGAGGCGTACGTGTGACAGAGAGATCTGGGGTGGGAGAAGGAGTTGGGGTAACGGTGGGCTCAAGGGTAG
>JALWHQ010000024.1 GCA_026983525.1 Anaerolineae bacterium
GCCACGGAGTAGATGCGGGTGATTTCCATGGCCTCGTCGAGGGAAAGGGGGGGCAGGATGGAGGGGAGCGCGCGGGCGAGGAGGGTCTTCCCCGCGCCGGGCGGTCCGCTCATCAGAACGTTGTGGCCCCCCGCGGCCGCGACCTCCAGGGCGCGCTTGGCGTGCTCCTGGCCCTTGATATCCGCGAAGTCGACGGTGTACTGGGGATGCCGCAGTTGCGCGTCGATGTCCAGCGTGTGCTTGAAGGGGGGAATGGGGTGATACTCGCGCAGGTGGGTGACCAAGCGGCCCAGGTTTTCGACGGGATAGACGGTCAGGTCCGGAATGAGCGCGGCTTCCGCTGCATCCTGGGCGGGGACGTAGAGGGTGGTGATGCCCGCGGCGCGCGCGGCCAGGGCGATCGAGAGAATGCCCTGAACGTGGCGCACCTGCCCGTCCAGCGAGAGTTCGCCCACGAAAAGGGCTCCTTTCAGGTCGTTGGTGACCTGGCGGGATGCGGCCAGCAGCCCGACCGCGATGGGCAGATCGAACGCGGGGCCTTCCTTGCGCAGGTCGGCCGGTGCCAGGTTGACGGTGAGCCTGCCCCTGGGGAAGCGAAGTCCGCTGTTGATGAGGGCCGCGCGCACCCGCTGGCTGGCCTCTCGCACCGCGGCATCGGGAAGTCCAACAATGGTGAAGGAAGGAAGTTGGGCCCGCTCGTAAATGTCCACTTCCACGTCAACGAGGACACCCTCCAGGCCCACGAGGGTACAGCCGGTTACTTTGGCGAGCATAAACGGTGCATCCTTCGGTAGAGGTTGGCGGTCAAAAAGTGTACGTCTTCCTCGCGCCGTGCATCTTGCGTTCATAGAACGCTGCAAAGCCCCATTACCCTGAGGAACAGAATTCCTCAGGCGTGAAGCCCATTGTAAACTAAAGAACGAACGCGGTGCAAACACAGGACGGTGTGCCAACCCGCGTCAACACGTTTTGCAATTCGAGGGAAGAGGATGACATCTCGAGAGCAGCGCCCACCCCAAAAGTGGGACGTGATTCGCGAGCAGACCGTGTACGCGGATCGTTGGGTGCGCGTCGTCCTGGCCGATGTGCGGCTGCCCAACGGTCGCATGTACACCTACACCACGCTCTGGCGCGTGCCGGGCGCGGCCGTCGTTGCCCTCAACGAGCAGGGGGAAATCCTGCTTCTGCAGGAGTACCGCCATCCCCTGGGTGAGGTCATCTACCAGTTGCCGGGTGGACTGGTGGACGCGGGGGAGACGCCCCTCAGCACGGCACAGCGCGAGTTGCTGGAGGAAACGGGGTACGAGGCCGAGGAGTGGGAACGGTTGGGTAGCGTCCAGGACAACCCCGGACTCATCGATGGCGCGACCACCCTTTTCCTGGCGCGCGGCCTGAAACGGGTGACCGCCCCCATGCCCGAGTGGACCGAGTTCCACACGGTGGGGTGGTATTCCCTGGACTGGGTCAAGGAGCGCGTCAAGAGTGGGGAGATGACCGACCGGGCCGTGCTGGCCGCGTTGGCCTTTCTTTGCACACGGGGCATGTAGACGACCGACATCGGAAGACGGTGGATGATGAGTCAGCCAACCTATCGCCTGATGATTCGCATGTTCGGCACATTCGAGGTGGTGCGGGAGGGCGTGGTTCTTCCCGAGGCGGTGTGGCACACGCAGCAGGCCAAGCAGGTGCTGAAGGTGCTCCTGCTGGCGCGCGGCCGCGCGGTTCCCTCTGACCGGCTCATCGAGTGGCTTTGGCCTGATGCGAACCCGGCCACCACCTCCACTACCCTGCGCTCGACCGTTCACGCCCTGCGCCGCGCGCTGGAGCCCGATCTCCCCCCGCGCGTGCCCTCCCGCTACGTGGTGACCCGTTCCCCCGGCTACGCGTTCCAACCCGGCGAGGACACGTGGGTCGATGTGTACACCTTCGAGGACCTCCTCGAGCGCGCGGGCCAGACGCACCATCCCGGTCAGCGTATGCGTTTGCTGCGCGAGGCCCTCGACCTCTACCGGGGTGACCTGCTGGAGGACGACCCCTACGCGGAGTGGGCCATTGCCGAGCGGGAGCGCCTGCGCGAGCGTTACCTGGATGCGCTCCTGGACATGGCCGAACTGCACGCGGCGGCCGGCGAGTACGACCGGGCCATTGCCGCGTGTCGTCGCGCGCTGGCCCGTGACGAGTACCGCGAGGCCGTGTACCGAGCGCTTATGCGTTATCAGGTGCTGACCGGAGATGTGGCCGCGGCGCTCAACACGTACGAGCGGTGCCGTGCCATGTTGCGGGAGGAGTTCGGGGCGGAGCCCGCGCCCCAAACCCAGGCCCTGTACGAAGCCATCTTGCGGGGGGAACTCCCCGCGCCGCGCGTTGCCTCGGTGCCGGTCGCGCCCGCGCGGCCCAGGACGGCACCATCCCTGCGCATTTTGCCCACGTACGAGCGTCCTTTCCAGGCGCTCCTCGTCGGGCGGGAACAGGAGCGCGCGACGTTGCGGGAGGCCCTTGATCGGGCGCAGGCGGGGCGAGGTGGGGTCGTGGCCGTGACGGGGGAGATGGGCATGGGCAAGACGCATCTCGCCCTCCATGTCCTGGAAAACGCGCCGGAGATTCACGTCCTGGGCAGCCGGTGTTTGGCCATGGAGCAAGCCCTGCCTTTTGCTGCCCTGACCAACGGCTTGCGTCGCTTTCTGGAGGCCCTGCCTCCCGAGCGGCTCAACGCGCTGCCGCCCACCGCGTTGGCGCAGGCGGCCCAACTCATCCCTTCCTTACACTACACGGTGCCCGACCTTCCACCCGTTCCCAATACCACGCCAGACGAGAACCGCAGTCGCTTGTTGGATGGCCTGGCCAACCTCATCGTTGCCCTCAGTGACCAGGCCCCCCTTGTTCTGTTTCTCGATGATGTCCACTGGGCCGATGAGGGCACGGTGGCCCTGTTGGGGCGTTTGGCCTACCGTGCCGTGCGCCATCCCCTCCTCATCCTGCTGACGTATCCCCTCGGGGGACTGACCGAGAACGAGGACTTGCGCGGCCTGCGGGCCCAACTCCTCCACGACGGGATCCTGCGGGAAATCCCCTTGCGCCCGCTGGCTCAAGGGGACGTGGCCCATCTCCTCCGTCAGATTTGGGAGCACGCCCCTGGTGACCTGAGCGCCCTGGCCGACCACATTTTCCGTCACACCGAGGGGGTTCCCCTTTACCTGATGGAACTGGTGCGGGAGATTGGCGCACGCGGTTCCCCTCCCACCCCGGAGGAAATCCCGCCCGTACAAAGCCTTTCCCTGGTGCGAACCCTCATCCTCAGCCGGGTGGAACGCCTGCCCACCCAAGCACGGGACGTGTTGCACCTGGCCGCGGTCATCGGTCGCGCCTTCCCCCTGGAACTGCTGGAGACGGCCGCCACTTTCGATCCTCTCCCCGGCCTGGAGGACTTGCTGGCCACCCACTTCCTTCAGGAGGAAGAGGACGGCCGCCTGGCCTTCACCCACGACGTAATTCGTCAGGTGGTGTACGCGTCCCTTCCTACCCTGGCTCGGCGCCGCTTGCACCGACAGGTCGCAGATGCCCTGGTGGCGCTCCACGGCTCGGAGCCGGGGCCCCACGCAGTGGCCGTGGCGTACCACTATCGAGAAGCCGGGCCGCGCCACGCGTCGGCCGCGCTCCAGTACGCGGTCCTGGCCGGGGATCACTTGCGCCGTTCCTATGGCTTCCGTCAGGCGGTGGAGCACTACCGGCAGGCCTTGCAGGCCGCGCGCGGGGTTCTCAACGACGAACAGGCTCGAACCTGGAAGCGGCGGGCGTACATGGGGCTGGGTCTGGCCTACGAAGCCCAGGGGGATTGGGAGGGCATCGTGACGACGTACATCGCGCTGCGCGAGTGGGCCGAGGCTCAGTCCGACAGCGACCTGGCGGCCCTGGCAGCGCGCCGCCTGATGACGGCCATGGCCGTCATTGGACGCCTCGACGAGGCCGCGGTGATGGCCGGGGAGGTGCTCACCACGAGCGCACGCAGGCATCCGGCCCTGGAAGAGGTCTTCCAACGGTTGCAGGTCGTGTTTGGCCGCGAGCAGGGTGAGGGCTACTCGGAGGAAGGATGGCCGCGATACGTCCCGCCCCTACCGCCGGCGGGCCGTCCGTGGGAGGATATCGTCGATGTTCTGGGGCGGGAGTTGGCCCCCCTCCCGTTGGCCCTGTACGGCTGGAGCCTGGCCCTGCAGGGATACTTGAGTGAAGCCGAAGCCTGCTTGCATCACACGATTTCCCTGGCCGAGGCCAGTGGACAGCGCCCCTATGCCATCCTGGCCCATCATTTTCTGGCCCACATCGCGTTCATGCGCGATGACGTGCGGAGTATCCAGGAACACCTGGACAGGGGATTTCGGCTGGCCCGCCAAGTGCCGGAAGCGGAGTGGAGCACCTACTGGGGGCGGGTGTTCGAGAGTTACATTCACCTGCACCTGGGGGATGTGGACGCCGCGGGCGCTCGCTTTGCGGCAGTGGCGAACGTGCTCGATGAGCGGGCCGCGTTCCGCAGCCACCTCTTGAGCGCGTGGACGGGATTGGCGTTGGTGGCCATTGCCCGCAAGGATTTGGACGAGGCGGCCGCGCGGCTGGACCGGGTGCTGGCCGAGGGGGACAACCTCGACGTGGTCACCGCGTTTTGGGCTCGCGTGGCCGAGGCGGCCATTGCCCGGCGCGCGGGTGACTGGCCGCGAGCCGAGGAGCAGGTGCGCAAAGCCCTGGCCTTTTCCGGGCGGCGTGGGCTTTTGTTCGAGTACACGTCCGCGGTGGAAGAGGCAACGCGCCTGATGATCAGCGCGGGCCGCGCGGCCGAGGCCCTCCCCCTGGTGAGCACGGCCCAAAGCATTGCCGAACAGGCCCACATTCCGGCAGTGGATCGCATATTGCGCCGCGTGTTTGCCCGCTTGCGCCGTGCCGGCGTCTTGCCAGAAACGGGCGCTGAACGGGAGCGCAACTCCGCGCGCGTATCGTGAGTGCGAGGACAGCTCATGACCATCGTCTATCGTCCATCGTCTCTTGTCATTGCGTCCAGTGGAACCATCTTGGTACTGAGGAACGACAATGCCAACTCGCGAGTCCTTCCTCGTGCGCGTCTGGATGGACAACGCGTGCGAGCCGGAACAAATGCGCGGTGAAGTCGAGCACATTCGCTCGGGACAGCGCCGTCGCTTCTGCGGCAACGAAGAACTGCTCGCCATCCTCGAATCCTGGACCCAGGCCCTGAAAAACGCTGCCCCATCCAGATCGGATGACCTTGTTTCTTCTGAGTAAGTGGACAAAAATCAATCACCATCGCACGTAAGGACGACAGACGATGGACGATAGACCATGGACGATAGAGAACGATTTATGGCCATCGTCCATCGTCCATGGTCCATCGTCGACTTATTGCCCATGTAAACTGGCTTTTGTCCTCATGCATAAAAGGATCGAGAGATTGGAATGGAGCATGTAACCACTCGTGATGGCGCGCGCGTGATCCGCTTGCCCCTGCGCCTTTTCCCCGGCCTGCGTGGGTACGCCCACCTGGTCGTCACCCAGGACGCGTTGCTTCTTGTGGATACGGGCTCGGGATTGCCCGAGAGCAACCATGACCTGGTAGAGGGGCTGAAGGCAGCCGGTGATGTGTTGGGGCGTTCCGTTACCCTGGCCGACGTGGACGCTATCCTCATCACCCACGGCCACATTGACCACTTCGGGGGACTCCCTTTTGTCCGGCAGCACACGCGCGCGCCCATCTACGTGCACGAGTTGGATGTGCGCGTGCTCAGCCGCTTCGAGGAGCGCACCGCGCTGGCCACGCGTGATTTGGCTATATTTCTGCAGCGGGCGGGCGTGCGGGAGGAGCGCCGTCGTCAACTCATGGAGATGTACGGCTTTGCCCGCACATTCTACCGCTCTGTGCCTGTCGAGGGTGTCCTGCACGAGGGGCAGCGCTTCGCCGGGTTTGACATTTTGCATGTGCCCGGACATTGTCCCGGCCATGTGTGCTTGTGCCGTGAGGACGTGATGCTGGTGGGCGACCACGTCCTGCCCCACACATCCCCCCACCTTTCTCCCGAGAGCATCACCCGTTACACGGGCCTGGGCCACTACCTGGAATCGCTGGAACGTTTAGCGTCCTTCGCTACCGGGGTGAAGGTAGCCCTCGGTGGTCACGAGCGCGCCATGACCGACGTGATCGATCGGGCGCGCGAGATCCGTCAACGACACATGGAGAAGTTGCAGGAAGTGCTGGACATCTGTCGGGAGCCACGTACAATCGTGGAGATCTCCCTGGCCCGGTACAGCCGTCGCCACGGGTACGAGGTGCTCCTGGCGTTGACGGAAACCGGGGCCCATGTGGAATACCTGTACGAGCGGGGGTACCTCAAAGTGGCGAATCTGGAGGAGGTGGAGGGCGATCCGAGCGCGCCTATCCTCTACCAGCGCATTGACCGCCCCCTCACCTTTGCTTGATAATCGTATCCTCGAACGGCTGCCTGGCGCTTTCGCCCTACGCGTGTTCCCCGGCCGCCTGACGCTGGCACTGTGGACATTGGTCCACGTGGCGGCGGGCAGCGCTCTTGACCATGGCCACCAGGCTGGTCAGCCCCAGGGTACGCCCCATGGAAAGGTCGCGCCCGAACAGGCGCTGGGGGAGGTCGTCCGGGATGTTCGCCACCATCCAAGCGGGAACGCCGGAACACGTTTGGTCGAGGATGGTTGCCATGGCCTTGGCCGAAAGCCCCTGGGGATTTTCCACCGCGAAGTAGAACTTCAGCGTGTGGTCGCCGTTCTCCTGCACCCAGAGGTAGACCTGGGATTCACAGTGGGGTACCTGGTGCTCTTTGGGGTAGGGTGGTGCCGCGATCGCGCGCGGCACCACCTCGAATTCATCCGCATATTCGGTCAGAATCTCGTACCGCTCGTAGCGGTCGATAATCGTGTCGAACTCCTCCAACAGTTCGGCCAACTTGGGCGGTATTGTGGCCATGACGCCTCCCTCACCGTTCGATGGGCACGCCTACCAGGTTGCCCCACTCCGTCCAACTGCCGTCGTAGTTGCGCACCTTGGGAAAGCCCAAGAGGTAGGTGAGTACAAACCAGGTGTGGCTGCTGCGCTCACCAATCCGGCAATAGACGATTACGTCGTCCTCAGGGCGGATGCCCGCTTCCCCGATGTAAATCTTGCGCAACTCGTCCGCGGGCTTGAACGTGCCATCCTCGGGGTTGATGGCGCGCGCCCACGGGATGTTCACCGCGCCGGGGATGTGTCCCCCGCGCAGCGCGCCCTCGTTGGGATAGTCGGGCATGTGGAGACGTTCTCCCCGGTACTCCTCCGGGCTGCGCACATCGATGAGGGGTTTCCCGGCCTGGACGTGGGCCAGCACCTGGTCGCGAAAGGCGCGAATCTTGCTGTCGTCCCGCTCGGGGGCCCGGTACTCGGTTGGAGGGTACTGGGGCACTTCCCGTGTCATGGGCCGCCCCTCCTTCTCCCACTTCAGGCGTCCCCCATCCATAATCTTGGCGTTCGTATGGCCGAAAAGTTGGAAGACCCAAAAGGCGTAACACGCCCACCAGTTGTTCTTGTCCCCGTATAACACGATGGTCATGTCCGGGGTGACACCGATCCGGCTCATCAGTTTCTCGAACCCTTCCCGGTCGAGATAATCCCGCCGCAGGGGATCGTTCAGGTCGCGTACCCAGTCCACCTCCACCGCGCCGGGAATGTGCCCGGAGGGATACAGCAGCGGGTCCTCGTTGGATTCGATGATGCGCACATTGGGGTCGTCAAGGTGTTGCGCCACCCACTCGGTGGAAACGAGTACCTCCGGATGTGCATACCCTCGCTTGTTGATGTCGCTCATGGCCCACTCTCCTCTCCCATTTATTCGCTATTTCTATGGTCAATTTAAGCGAAATGGATGATACCCGGATTCCGATGGACTGTCAAGCCTTCGTTTTTGAGGGAGGGGATGGTGGGAGGTTGAGTTGTGATGAGGGGTGGTGTTTGGGGAGGTTGGGTGTCGGGTATTGGCG
>JALWHQ010000025.1 GCA_026983525.1 Anaerolineae bacterium
CGCGCGGGGCCGGACGCGCAGGACGACCGTGTCCCCAGGGTAGGCCGTGGGGGGCAACCAAGCTACCGAGGCGGGAACCGGGGCGGCAGCCAAGGTCTCCTGGGCCTGCTCGCGAGCCCGCCACAGCCGCGCCCAGCCGTTGCTGGCGGGGCCCTGGGGCAGGGCCTGGCCCAGGGCAATGCCGCCCAGCGCAGCGTAGAGGGCCTGATCGTGGGCGCGGACGGTGCAGGGCAGCCGCAACACCTGCCCCACCCAGATATGATTCGGATTGGGCAGGTCGTTCAACTGTACCAGCGTGGGCACATCGGTGCCGAAGCGCTCCGCAATGAGGGAGAGGGTATCGCCGGGCTGAACCTGGTACGTGGTCGGCAAGGGGCATGGGGGCACGTCCTGGGCGCGGGCGGGCCGCTCCCAGGCGAGGAGCAGTGCCCAGGCGAGGAGAAGGCTCCAGAGCCAGGACCCGCGAGGCCGCGACCGGGGGCGGACCCGCGCATCAGTCATCATCGTCGAAGAAACCCTCTTTGGGGATGGCGATGTAGGGCAGGTTGCGGTACAGTTCGGCAAAGTCCAGGCCATATCCCACAACAAACGCGTTGGGAATTTCGAAGCCGACGTAGTCCAGCGGCACGTCCACCTCGCGACGTTCGCGTTTGTCCAACAATGTGACGATGCGCAGGGACGCGGGTTCCCGTTCCAGGAGCAGGCGGCGCAAATAGCTCAGCGTGTGGCCCGTGTCCACAATGTCCTCCACGATCAGCACGTTCCGCCCGGTGATGGGCATGTCCAGGTCCTTGAGAATGCGGACGATGCCCGACGATTCGGTAGCCGCGCCGTAACTGCTGGTGGCCATGAAGTCCACACTGTGCGGGATGGTGATGTAGCGCATCAGGTCCGCGAGGAAAACCACACTGCCCTTCAACACGGCCACGAGGAGCAGGTCCTGCCCCTCATAGTCCCGGGAAATCTGGGCCCCCAGTTCGGCCACGCGCTGCCGCAGTTGCTCCTCTGTGATGAAGACTTCCAGCTTGTCCACACGCCATTTCGGTTGCACGGTCTCTTGCGACATGCCCCCCTCCTTCGCAGGAATGTTTGTATGATGTGTCACGCACGGGCGTCCATCACACCCGGCGCAGGATCATCCCCTTCAGGTAACGCCCTTCGGGGAAGCTGAGCAACACCGGGTGGTCGGGTGCCTGGTTGAGAAAGGCCATGACCTGGGCGTCCACCCCGGCGTCGTGGCTGGCGCTGAAGACGATCTTCTGGAACAGGTCCGGGTCCACCAGACCGGAGCAGGAAAAGGTGGCCAGCACGCCCCCCGGCATAAGCAACTGGAACGCCAGCCGGTTGATGTCCTTGTACCCACGAGCGGCCCGCTGCACGGACGCCTTACTCGTGGCGAACTTGGGCGGGTCCAGGATGATGAGGTCGAAGCGCCGTCCCGTTTCCAGGTACCGACGCAGGACGTGGAAGACATCGCCCTGCTCGTTCTCCCACAGGGCCGGGTCGAAGCCGTTGAGGCGCAGGTTCGCGTCGGCCAGGGCCAGGGCCTCGGCCGAAGTGTCCAGGTTGACCACGTGCGCTGCATCCTGGCCCAGGGCGTACACCGCGAACGCGCCCGTGTAGGCAAACGCGTTGAGCACGCTGCGCCCCGATGCCCAGCGTGCTACCAGCGCCCGGTTCACGCGCTGGTCCAGGTAGAAGCCGGTCTTGTGCCCCCGCCACACATCCACCAGGAAGTGATAGCCCCCCTCCAGGA
>JALWHQ010000026.1 GCA_026983525.1 Anaerolineae bacterium
ACGACGACAACATCGCCCTCTTGTAGACCCGATACAATCTGACTGTACTGGTCGTTGCGCAACCCCACTTCGACCTTTGTTCTAACCGGAATGCCTTCTACGAGTTTATCCACATAGAATTCACCCGCCTCTCGGTCGAAACGCATGACACGATTTGGAATGATTAGCACGTCCTCAGCGCGCGAGGTGATGATATCCACGGACACACTCATACCCGGGCGCAGAGCCGGGTCGTCTTCCTGCAACTCCACGCGCGCCTCATAGGTGACGACCCCGCCCTGAACGGTGGGCATCGTGGCCAGGGACGTGACGATGCCCTTGAACTCCCGCTCCGGCAGGGCGTCGACCACCAGGCGGGCGGTTTGGCCCTCCTTAACCTGGGCCACGTCCAATTCGTCGATTTGGACCGTGGTGTGTAGTGGACGCACCCGTGCCAGAGTGAAGGCGGGCTGGGTCACCGAGGCGAGTTGAGCGGGCCGTACGTTGACGTTCGTCACCAGGCCGGAGATGGGCGCGCGTACGATGGTCTTTTCCAGAGCGTGTTTGGCCTGTTCCACAGCAATGCGCGCCCGCTCGACGTTGGCCTCCTGTGCCGCAATTTGTTCTGGATCGGTACCGCGCAGCAGACGCTCCAGGTTGGCCCGCGCCTGTGCGATTTGTGCTTCGGCCTGGGCAATCTGCGATTGCTTGGGCGGCTTCTTGGCCAGGCGCAAGCGGGCCAACGCCTCTTCATAGGAAATCGTGGCCAATTGTAACTGAACCGCCTGGGGCAACCGCCCCACGTCCGGCCGCCACTTGACGGCGTCATAGGCAGCCTGGGCTTGGTCTAATTGCACCTTGGCCCGCTTAACCGCCGCTTCGGCCGCGGCGATCTCGTCTGGATCGGGGCCGGACAGCAAATCATTGTACGCGGCTTCGGCCGCGGCCAAGGCCGCCTTGGCCGCCTCGATGTCGGCTTCGATCGCGAGCTTCTTGAGTAGGTCGAGTTGGGCCAGCGCGGCGCGCAGGTTGGCCTCGGCCTGGCGCAACTGGAACTGGAGGTCGGTATCATCCAATCGGGCCAGTACTTGACCTTCCTGCACCAGGTCGCCTTCCTCCACCAGGACCTCGAGAACACGACCAGAGGTCTCAAAGAAGACGGAACGTGTTTCGTTCGGCTCCAGTGATCCGGTGGCGCTAATAGAGGCAACGATATCTCCGCGTGTTACCGTGATGGTTTCAAATTCCAGTTGAGGTGTGGTTGACTTTTGGGTGCGTGTCCCCGCGTATTGGTAGAATCCCCAGGCCAGGGCAGAGAAGGCAGCAATCACCAGAAAGGCGACAATTATCCGGCGCATGGCTTTGCCTCGTTATGCGAACATGTTAGTAACGACAACCGGTACCGTACTTATCCCCAGCATGATGGCCAGGTAAACAACGGTGAGGATTACAGCCGTATGACGTTGTAGGTTGAACCCACCCCGTAGTGCTGCATAGACCAGAACTGCATACCATATGGCGAATGGGTCAATTTGTGCCAAAACAGGAAAAAGCGGGTTGCGTTTGTCGGCGATTAAATTGCCCGAGTTGATGAGGAAAGTAAGGCCCGGATATTGCAGCAGTTCTTGATGTACATAAATCCATGCGGCTTCCAAGAGTGCCCGAAAAACGGCGGGAAGAGTGATCCACGGCGCCAGTGACCAGGCTACGCTGAATGTCGCTTCCCCTCCGGCAACAAGTACAAGAAAGTACAGTATCCCACTCATGAGCAACCACATGAGGCCCAGAATAACTACGGCGCTCAAGGACCCACTAATCATCAGAGCCACGGGGGATACTAATCGCCCTGCCTGTTGCTGCACGACTTCGGCCTGCTCAGGGGGCAGGGTTGCTAATTGCAATTGGAACTGTCTTTGGGCTTCCTCTGCTAAATAGGGCGTCCCCACAAAGAGGGCAAAGAGATTTGCCACAATTAAAAGTACTGCAGGGAACAGCCATCTCACTCCCTGCATACGAGCAAGGATCGCGAATGCATCCGTGGGCCGTACGATGACGTCGACGAGTATTTGCCAAAAGGATGGAGAAACGACTTGGGAATTTGTTTTGCTCATTGTGGGCTCCTTTTACTCGCCATGCGCGCGACCGTTGTTTTCTTTGGGGCCTTCTATGAGCAAGGATTTAATTACAGGTACGCACGCGCGCGTCGTGAACACTGTAATCCGGTCTCCCGGCTGGAGCAGTGTATCGCCGTGTGGAATAATGACCTCGCGACCACGCCGCACCGACACCAATACACAATCCTTAGGTAAGGGCAATTCGCTCACGCGTTTACCCACAGACCAGGCTTCTGGGGGTAATTCAAGGCGAACGTATTCAGTCTCACCCTCACTTCCCATGCGTAGTTCCTGCATCCTTTCCCGTATTTCGGCACGTTGGGCTACAGCTATGTTGTAGGCACGTATGATATCGCGTCGTCTCACAATCCCCAGAAGTTTGTGGGGATCTCGCCGTGAAACTACAGGAAGCCGACTTACATCGCGTACACCCAACTTGCGTAACGCTTCCCACAGGCTTTCATCCGGATAAACCACCACCACGTCTCGTGTCATGATATCTTTCACCTTTAGTTTGTCCACATCCGGGCGCTCTGTAGCCCGCTCGTAGTCGGATAAGGCGACAATTCCAACAAGCCTTCCCTCCTCGTCTACCACGGGGAAGCCGTGTACATGGCGGGCAACGAAGGCTTTGCCCAATTCGGTGACAGGGAGGTCTTCCGGCACAACCGCGGGGGAGCGTTGCATGGCTTGTTCAACCGTCAAACTCTCCATCACGTCTATATCACGGCCGTGGCGAATCACGATGCCGCGGCGCGCTAATTTCAATGTGTAAATGGATTCCCGATGAAGGGCGTGGGCGAGGAATGCGCTGATTACTGTAGCCAACATGAGGGGCAAGATGAGGCGGTAGTCGTTGGACATTTCAAAGACAATGAGAATGGCCGTGATTGGGGCCCTTGCCGCTCCAGCAAAGGTTGCCGCCATACCAACCAGTGCGTACGCGCCCGGGTTAATATAAAGGTGAGGGAACATTTCGCGAAAGATCAGGCCCATGCTTCCACCTAAGGCTGCACCAGCAAAGAGGGAAGGCGCGAATACACCTCCGGAATTTCCCGCCCCAAGGGTGAAACTGGTCGCCACCAGTTTGGCTATTGCCAAAGGAGCCAGAAGCGACAGGCTCATAGCCATGTTTTCAGCAATCGCTTCACCTATGAAATGAAGTCCCGGCCCCAATACCTGGGGATAGATGATGGCCACACCACCTGTGAGCAGCATACCCACAACTGGTTTGATGACTTCCGGCGCGCGCCATTTTTCAAAAAGTTCTTCGACTGTGTAGAGAATCTTAATGAAGAAGATGGCTAATAGCGCGGATGCCAATCCTACGAGAACGTATAATCCCAATTCCGCGGGGGATCCCAGGCCATATGCCGGCACGGCAAAGGCAGGTGCAGACCCGAGGTGAGCCCGGCTTACGATGCTCGCGCTTACCGCAGCAATGACGACAATGCCAAAATAGCCCATGCTGAACTCCCCAAGAATCACCTCAAGAGCGAAAATCACCCCCGCAATGGGTGCATTAAATGTCGCGGCAATACCGCTCGCGGCTCCTGCGGCCACCAAGATTTTGATGCGTTCCTCGGAGAAGGCCAGCAATTGTCCAATTGTGGAGCCCAGGGCCGAGCCGATTTGTACGATGGGCCCCTCTCGACCGGCCGATCCCCCTGAACCTATGGTGAGCGCAGAGGCGATGGCTTTGACGACGACTACACGGGGACGAATGCGTCCACCTCGCACGGCAATGGCTTCCATAACTTCAGGAACGCCGTGACCGCGCGCCTCACTGGCGAGGTACACCACGAGAGGTGCTCCCAATGCGCCTCCTATGCCCAGGGCAAGGAGCATTCCCACAACGCCGTATGTAGAGCGCATTCCCTCGGCCCAGGTCTGTACTTGCTGAAGCGCCCAGATGAAGAGAACCGCGCCGTACCCGGTGAGTAGACCGATGGCAACGGCAATAATGGACAAAATTAGTGCGGGGGGAGGTGCCAGACGATCCAACAAGCGGGCCAAAGGCTTGGTTGTCCAACCTCCGATACACTTAAGGGCAGATTTCATGGAGTGATGCCTCCCAACCAGAATAGATGAGCAAAAAATAAACAAGACCAATGTCACAGGCTAAGTCGATGGTCAAACGTTGGTTAATAGCCCCTCTTCCTTCCCTCTCGTCTCTCCCTCCTTCCTTGTTTTCGACCGCCTAGCGTTTACCAGAAGTCCAATTACCACGTTCGATGGGCAAAATCAGGCACGTGGGACCACCAGAACCCTTGACAAATTCGGATAAGTCCAAAACGTGGACGACAACCTTCGCGGCTTGTAAGCGATCGATGACCATTTGCTGGGCTGCCTCAGCAATGACCTCGTTTGGACGCAAGCAAATAACGTTCCCGCTAACGAAATCACCCGAGTTCACCTCGACCACGTCGAAGCCCTTGAAGAAGTCCCCGGGAAACGTTCCTGAGCAAGCAAGTACACGTTCTGGCGCGATCATGCTCATAGCGCCACCAATATGCAAGTAGCGCGGAGCTACGGCCGCAATGCGGGTCTCATAGCCCATGCGTTGCAGGATCTCTGCCATTTGTTTCACGCCTTCTGCGTTCGAGCGGGACGAATGTCCAATGAACGCGACCCGGCCGGCCAGAATTACATCCCCCCCTTCCAGTGTACCCGGCGGTTCAATCCGTCCCACTTCGGGCACGCCCAGGGAGGCAAGGTGCTCAGCCAGCCATGTCTCCTCGCCTCGCCGCGTGGGCAACCCCATCCGCAGTTTTACAAAGCCCTCCGGCGTCATGACCAGAGGATCCCGGGTAAAGACCGAGTTAGGATGTCCGGGCAATTCTGGCACAGTAATCACGTCTGCGCCGTAGAGTCTCAGGGTTTCTCGCAGCCGGTGATGTTGTTCCTGGGCGCGGCTCAGATCCGCTGGCTCAGCGATGTTATGGACGCGAGGATCGTCGTAGGTGACATACTCCCGTCCGGGCGGACAGACCACCACGCGTCGTAGCGTCTCGCCTTCATTCCGCATCATATAAAGCCCTCTCTTGGTTTATGAGATGTCATGTATCATACCTGAGCCGTGGAGGGGGATACGTCACGTCCTGCTCCTTTCTGCCGGTCGGTTTGATTTCATGGCTCTTTCCCAAACAGTATGACGTGTGACAAAGACACTGGATTTTGGCTATCTCTACAATATTCTACATTATAAGACCCTTAAAGGAGGAAGCAAGCGTGTACGAAGGCAAGGACAAGACCTCAGTCAAGTGGATGTTGTTGTATTTAGGAGGACTTCCTGTTAAAGCCCTTACATTCACAGCATATCCAGTAGAACGCGTGTCATAGTGGGGGGGTGGAGGAGCATGTTGGGGTAGGCCGCGTTGGCCATGGGGCACCAGCATTCCTTGTTAGCGATGCTGCGACGTAAGCGGTCCATGGCCGGGCTGAACCACACTTTGCGGAAATCATATCCCACTTCACGCAGGTTGCCCACAGGTTCCGCACGGATGCAGCACGACCAGAGGTCGCCATTGGGCGCGATGTGAGCGCTGGCCCATCCCGCGTAACACGGAATAACTTGTGTGCGCTCAAAAAGGGTGCGTTTGGCAAGTTGGTAATACTGGGCTCGGAAGGCTTGCGTGAGGCGAGCTATGCCCCGTGCCGGAGTTCTGCGAGCCTGTTCGCTGAGAAAGTCGGCTACCGGCGCGTATTCTTCGGCCAGAGGTGTAATGCCCCAGCCGACAGTGTCCAGTTCCACCCGTTCCTCAGCCACTTCGGTAATGTAGGAATCGGGAGCCAGTTTTTGCAGTTCCTCGTAAATGGCCCGGAAGCGGCGGATATTGAAGCGGGAAATGACCGTGTGGATGGTGAGCACCAGGTTGGGGTGGTTGGGCTGGATCGCCTTAAGGCGTTGCCATGTTTCGATCGAACGGACCCAGTTGCCCGCCACCCCGCGGATGTCATCGTGGCGTTCGCCCACGTCATCCAGGCTGAGGTTGATACCGATTTCCGTATCTGGACAGGCGCGACACATGCGTTCAACCCGTTCGACGATACGGTCAGGCAGCAGCCCATTGGTAGGTATGGTAATGTAACCCGGACGCATATGTTCATATGCTGCAATGACCAGGTCGTCCAGGTCTGGGCGTAGAAAAGGTTCGCCGCCGGTAAAAGTGACATAGTAGGGAGCATGCCCAAGGCTCTGGAACACGCGCGTCCACTCCTCCACCGACATATCGTCATTCGGCTTCCTCCATACATCGCAAGTCCGGCAGCGGCTATTACACCGAAAGGAGACACTCACGACAATGGAGAACGGGAGCATTTTAGGCCACCCGAATTTTCTGAAGGACCAATACAAAGGTGCTTGTAGTGCCAGTCGCAAGAGGGAGCGCACGGTAATTAACAGGCCTCCTTAAATTTAACACGACTTAGCACTATCCGGGTTGGCATGAGCAAGGGGACACGTTTATGCCTCATATTATCGTTACTCATATAGCCCAATATTCCCTCCTTAGTCCTATCCTGTGTTGCTCCATGGGGGAGAGGACGGTATTTGAGCAATATGTATCTTGTCTTATTCTTGAAGTATACACATGCCATGCACTGTCAAGAAATTCGCTCGGTGGGCTATAATCCATATCGTTGGCAAGTCGCAAGATGTCAAGGGCTTGATGACCGTTCGCCTTCTCTTGGAATCAAGCAATGGACTCAGAAATGAGAGTGTTTGTGAGGAACATGTGGATCATATTCTATGTGTGAGAAAGATCGCCTCGTTGTTCCGGTCGTGTGGCGCTTTGGTCTGTTCGGAATCATTCTCTTGGGGTGGGGAGTACGGCTCTATCGGTTGGATGTCCGGCCTCTTTGGGTAGATGAGGCCTGGAGTTGGTGGTTGGGGACACAATGGCCTTCGGATCTTGTCGAGTATGTCATCCGGCTCGACCAACATCCTCCCCTTTATTATTTAATTGTGAGGGTATGGATAAGGGGGATGGGGGACTCGGTATGGGGTTTGCGATGGTTGTCCGTGTTGGGGGGCGTCCTTTCCATTCCTATGACTTTTGTTG
Organism: Anaerolineae bacterium; assembly: GCA_026983525.1. Classification (GTDB taxonomy): domain Bacteria; phylum Chloroflexota; class Anaerolineae; order JAADDB01; family JAADDB01; genus S141-23. Next base: position 7,157 of record JALWHQ010000026.1, read on the forward strand.
TTGCTCAGTGGATATTGAAAGATCGGTGGCAAGGACTCCTCGTCACCGCGCTCGTTGCCCTCTCCCCCTTCCACGTCCGCTACGCCCAGGAAGCGCGCATGTACACCATGCTCGCCTTCTGGGGCCTCGCCTCTCTCTACCTCACCACCCGCCTCACGCCTCACGCCTCACGCCTCACGCATTACGCATTACGCATTATGCACTACTCACGACGCACTACGCTCTTATCCCTCCTTCTCGGCACCAGCGCCGCCCTCGCCGCGCTCACCCACGGCCTCGGTCTCCTCGTCCCCCTGACCGTGGCCCTGAGCCTGCTCCTCGTCCGTCCCCCCCGCCGCTATACCTTCATCGCGCTCGCGGTCTTCGCCCTGCTCTGGCTGCCCTGGCTGCCCGCGTTCATTCATCAAGCGCGGGGCGTCGTGTACCGCTTCTGGATTCCCTGGCCCACCTGGCGCGACGTCCTCGACGCGCTTCACACTTTCCACGCTGCCTACCTCCCCGGCCCCACCTGGCTGCGCTGGGCAGTGGACGCCTTCTTCCTCGTGCTGGCCGGCCTGGGGATTTGGGGCCTCGCGGGTCGCGCCTTAAGGCGCCCTCACCCCTCACCCCTCGACCGGCGGCGGGCAAAGGAATGCGGCGCGTCCCCCCTCTCCATTCTCCCAACGTTGGGAGAGTGGAGAGGAAGGCAGGGGGAAAGGGGTGAGGGCCACGGGAATGCCACCGTCGTCCTACTTGTTCTCTTCTGGCTCGCGCCTCTCGTTATCGAACTCGCGCTCTCGCCCCTGCGCCCCGTCTTCCAGCCGCGCACCCTCATCTGGACGACGTTTCCCTACTATGTGCTCGTCGTCGCAGGTGTGCGGGCACTGGGC
>JALWHQ010000027.1:0-1455 GCA_026983525.1 Anaerolineae bacterium
GAGTACTATGAAAGGCATTATGCACATCGGTAGGCTCCGTTGGATTGCCATGGTGTGGGTGCTGGCATGGGGGCTTTTGGCGATGGGCCAGCAGCCGTACCTTTGGGCCGACCTGCAGGAAGAGCTCGCCAAGAGGGGCATTGACGAGGCCCAGTTTGTACAAAAGCTGCGCCAACGCGGATTGGACCCGGAGCAGCTTGCCCAACTCAGTCCGCAGGAGCTGCAGCGCTACCGGCCGCAATTGGAGGAAATACTCGAAGAGCTGCAGCGACCGATGTCGCCAGGGGAGGAATACAGTGCACCACCTCAAAGGCGTGCGCAGCTCAAAGATACCGTCCCTCCCAAGCGTGCGGAAGTAGACGAAGGCCGCACCGATGCGGATACCCTTCGTCGCATCCAGCGCGAGGAGGCAGTCTTTGGACGTGCGTATTTTGCCCGGGCTGTCCAGCCCATCAGTATTCGCGAAGGGGGTAATGTGCCGGGCTATTACGTGCTCGGCCCCGGCGATGTGCTACACATCGGAGTGTGGGGAGTCTCCCAACACGACGGGCAGTATGAAATTCGCACCGACGGATATATTGATGTCCCACGTGTAGGGCGTATATACCTGCAGGGCAAGACCTTGGAGGAAGCGAGGCAAATCCTCTTGCGGGCGTTTGGGAAGTTTTTCAAGGTCGATGCGGCGCATTTTGAGGTGCAGGTCGTACAGCCGCGCATGCTCACCGTGCACATCTACGGGGAGGTGCCTGCGCCGGGTGCCTATCGGCTTTCGGCGGTCAACACGGCACTCAATGCGCTGGCAGCTGCTGGCGGTATCGACAGTCTGGGAAGCGTGCGCAACATCCGCCTTCATCGTGCGGGCAAAGAGATCGACATCGATATCTACCGCTGGATACGCGACCCGTCTTATGCGGCCGAGTTGTACTTACAAGACCACGATGTGATCTACGTGCCGGCGTCGGAGCACATCGTCGACATTCGGGGTGCCGTGGTGCGGCCGATGCGGTACGAGTTGCGCAGTGGGGAGGGCCTGGCAGACTTGTTGGAGTACGCAGGGGGATTTTCGCCGCGCGCGTATCGCGATTGGATTGTGTTGGTGCGCTATCAGGGGGGCAAGCGCGTACAGAGCGATATTCCGTGGTTGCAGCTCCGCGAGGAGGGCAGGGACTTTCCCCTTCAGCCGGGCGATAGCCTCTACGTATTTAGCATGAGCGACAGCATCGAAAACGCCATTTTTATTGAAGGAGCCGTACAATATCCGGGCAATTACGCATGGCGGCCCCAGGTGCGCCTCTCCGATGTGCTCGCGCGTGCTCAGCTTTTGCCCAGTGCTTCGAAACAACGCGCGTACATCATGCGTCCGAGTAGCGACGGCAGAATCGAGATCCTCCATTTCATCCCTGGGGAAGTGCTTCAACGCCCGCAGAGTCCAGGCGATTTGCCGCTACACCGCAA
>JALWHQ010000027.1:1465-1754 GCA_026983525.1 Anaerolineae bacterium
ACACCGCAACGATCGCATTTTCATACCCGACCAGCGACACAGCGTGGTGCGCCGCTACGTCGAAGTGCGCGGTGCGGTGCGCAAACCGAAGAGGATACCGTACGACATTCAGCGCAACTTCTACCTCTCCGATGCCTTGCTCATAGCCGATGGCCTCCAGGATCGCGCTTACCCGGAGGGATTTATACTGCGTCGGGATTCCCATCAGCTGCACAGCCGACATATTTTGCGAGTAAATTTTCACAAGGCGCTGCGCCATCCCCATACCGAGATGGATCCCCTACTTGAG
>JALWHQ010000028.1 GCA_026983525.1 Anaerolineae bacterium
CGTATTGGTTACGACATGCTGACACGCAGTCTGAGTCATGGCCATCTCGTTAGGATACGTCTACTGCCCTACTTCAGATGAAAACTGTCGGGTAGTCAGGTGAATGACCGTTATCGGACTCGACCCCGGTTTCGGCGGCATCAAGGTGGCCGCCATCGAGGAAGGAACCTTGCGCACCGCGCACGTGCCTGCGGCGGTGGGCGTGGGCAGCACCGACCTGGGCCTGCTCTCCATCGGCGTCCTCGGCCGACGCCGCCGAACTCGGCAACCCGACGTCGTCACCCTCAACGGCGTGTCCTACCTTGTCGGCCACAACGTCCACCACTACGGCCACCCCATCGAGCGTACGGACCTGCTGCGCCTTGCCGGTGGCCCGGAGATTCGCGCCGCGGTCTACGCGGCCCTGGCCCGCGTCCTTCCCCCGGGCCAGAGTACGGTCCACCTCATGCTTGGCCTGCCCGTTCAAATCATGGCCGACCGCGGTCAGGCCCAGGCCACCCTGCGCACCATCCGCGGCTGGCTGGTGGGCAAACATCCTTTCACGGTCAACGATGTCGCCTACACGGTCCAGATTCTGGCCGTGAAGGCCATGCCCCAGCCCGCAGGCACCTTCTTCGCCTGGGGCATGGACGACACCGGCCGCTGGGTTCGCACCCGCCGCGACCTCACCGTGCCCGTGGCCATTTGCGACATCGGCTTCAACACCCTGGACCTCTTTGGTGTCGAAGGGGGCGCGGTCATTGCCCACTACACAGCAGGCGACACCCTGGGCATGCGCCGCGCCGCAGACCTGCTCATCGACGATGTGCGCCGCCGCTACGGCGTGCGCCTGAGCCGCCACCAGGCGGACGCACTCCTGCGGGAGCGCCATCCCCGTTTGCACACTGCAGACGGCGAAGTCCCGCTGGACGACCTGGTGCAGCAGGCTCTGGGCGTCACGGCCGGGCACGTGGTCGGTTTCCTGGAGCGCCACTGGGAGATGGGCCGCCAGTTCGAGCGCCTCTTCTTCACCGGCGGCGGGGCCCTGCTCCTGAAGGATGTGCTCCTGCGGCACTATCCTCACGGCATCCTGCTCCCGGACCCGGTGATGGCCAACGCCATCGGCCTGGCCCGCTACGGAGTGCGCATCTTCAGGAAGGAGAAGAGCAAACAGGTGCCGTCACCCCGCCAGCATGTGCCGTCAGGGTGACGGCACCCCTGTATGGGAGGTTGGTCATGCATCGCTTGCGACCGCACGTGAAACTGACCTTGCGCATTTATGCCGAGCGAGATGAGGACCTGTACCGCTGGCTGCAGGGCCTGGATGACCTGCCCTACGGTCACAAGGCACAGGAGGTGAAGGAGGTGTTGCGCCGCGGGCTGGCACAGGCGGGAGCGCCGGGCGGGAACAGCGCCCCCGTGGACGTGGAGGCCGTACAGCGGGCGATCACCGCGGCCTTGAGCGATCTCCTCACCGACATCCGCCACATCGTGGAGGCCGCGATAGTCGCTGCTTTGGCCGAGGTGCAGGTGACGACCGCCACGCGGTCACATAGGAAGCCAGAGACGGAAGAGGATGTGCAAGATGTTCTGGACGTTTGGGATGGCAACACACTGGGGTGAGAAGGAATGTTTAGACGTCACGGACAAGGTATGGCTTGTCCCGTCTGACGCCGTGTCCGCTACCAGACGCGGAACGAGCCACCTTGCGCGGAGGTGGCTCGCCCGACGGGGTACTTCCATCCATTTGGTATCGCCATTCTACCCCGTC